>CAYYZU010000289.1:0-2813 GCA_964476205.1 uncultured Actinomyces sp.
GAGTGGAGTAGCGCCCGTCATCCTCGAACCACGTGGTGGGCTTGGCCTTGCCGGCGGGTGCCGCGAGCTTGGCGGTGATGGATCGGCCATTGGCGCTCAGGGTGAGCTCGCCGCGATAGCCCGCGAACGAGCCGGTGCCGCCGAGCACAGCGAAGGTGGCGGCCTGCGGTGTCGATGACTTCGAACGCGCAATGGTCCGCGCGAAGAGCGAGCCGGTGTCCGTGACAACCTCGATGTCGACGGCATCCGTGACCACGCCACCTGCGCTGCCCGCGCGCGTGGCGATGAGGATGTAGGAGTCGGTGTCTCCGGTCGCGCGCATGAGGGCGACGTCACCGATGCCCTGCGCACCGGACCCGTCGTACCCCGCCTCGACGATGTTGTCGAAGGAGAAGGACTCGTTCTTGAGGTCCTTCTCGATGAAGAGGTCGTAGGCGAGCAGGAACTTGTCGCCGATGGGTCGCAGCAGCAGTGTGCCGCGCGCGGACGCGTAGGCACCCGTGCCGCCGGTGACGGGCATGATGTGCAGCGTCTTGGGGGGACCGTCCTTGGGATCCTCGTTGACTGCCTGCGCGAAGATCTGCCCGTCCTTGAGCTGGATCTGCGACTGGGTGTCGCGCAGCTCCGCGTCCTTCTTCGTCGAGGGCGCTACCACGCGCATCACCGTCGTCAGCGTGCCGACCTTCTTGCCGGCCGTGTCCGTGACGGTGCCCTGCGTGATCTTGAGGTCGCCGACGCCCTTGGGATTGCCGTACGTCACGGTCTGACGGCTCGTGAACTTCGCGTAGAAGCTGAAGGACTTCTTCACCAGAGCGCGTGGCGTGGGCTCGGCTGCGGGGGCCGGTGCAGCGGGGGCCGCGGTTGCCGGCGCGGCAACGAGCGCGGTGGCAGCCAGAGTGGCGCCTGCGACCAGGGCGACGAGCTTCTTCACGAGTCCTCCTCGGGATTCCCTCGAGGGTACGACGAGCCGTGAGCCCGAGGGAAATCGATCAGGCCGCAGGCGGCAGATCGCTGCGGTAGACGAGCAGGCGGGCCGCCGTACCCACGGCGAGCACGTCGGCGTTCAGGAGGTAGGGCACCTGGCCGTGCAGGACAGACGTGACGGCGGCCTCGACCTTCATCGCGAGGTCGGGGCACATCATGCGCGTGAGTGCCATCGGCCCGATCTGAATCGTGTCGTCGTGCACTGTGGCGCTCGCGTGGCCGGTGTTGCAGCCCGCTTCGACGTGCACGTGGCCGTCCGTGATCTCCATCGTGGAGCGGATGCCCCCGGGCAACGGCCAAGCGCCATCGGCGTCGCGGATCTCGGTGAGCACCCAGGTCGTGCCCTCGAGGGGCCACGACCGCGATGCGGGGGCTGAGTCAGGTGGATTCACGCCGTCATCCATCACCCGCCTAGCGTCCCACGCGCAAGGTGCGGAAGCGAGCCTCGCGCGTAGGCTCACGCTGTGAACAAGCGCCTCTACGACCTCTTCTGGGGCACCTCCCTGCGCACGACGACCGCGCTCCATCGCGTCGTCCACAAGGTGAGCGGGGGCCGCGTGTGGCGGCGCTTCCCGGGAGGCGCCCAGGTCGTGTGGATCACGACCATGGGCCGCAAGTCCGGGCAGTGGCGCACCAATCCGCTGCTGGCAGCGCAGGTCGACGGCGGCTGGTGCATCGCCGGCTCCAACGCGGGCCAGGCCAAGGTGCCGGGCTGGGTCTTCAACGCCCGCGAGCATCCCGAGGGCTACGTGCTCATCAACGACGACGCGTGGCGATGCACCTTCGTCGAGGCGGAGGGCGAGGATCGCGACCAGCTCTTCGAGCGGATGATCGCGATGTGGAAGTCCTTCGAGATGTACGCCGAGAACGCCGGTCGCTACATCCCCGTCTTCCGCATCGTCCTGGGCGAGCGCATCGCGAAGGACGCTATCCCCGCGGAGTGAACCTCAGCTCCAGTACATGAAGGTCCAGTCGTACGTCGACGACACGCCTGTCGATGTCATGATCCAGAACTCCGTGTCCGCCTCGGAGACACCACCGGGCCTCTCCTTGGGGCGTAGCGTCACGTTCGACGCCGCGCCGTTCTGCGTGCCGTCGGACGTGGTGAACGTGACGCCGCAGATCGTGCCGGAGAAGGTCGCGGCGAACGTGTTGGGAGCGAGCGTGCGAGTCCACTGCGGGGTGCCGCCTGCCGGGCAGTTGGTGCCCGAGATGATGTAGTCCGCACTGTTGATGCTTGTCGCGGTGGCGAGGATGCTCACGGTGGACCCGGGGATGCCGATGGCATTGCCGACGTACGGGTACGTCGTCGTCCGTGACGTGGCCTGCACCTCGGGAGCGCCGGAGATGTTGACGCTGAAGTCCTCCATCACGCGGGGAAGCGGCCTGGGCGAGCGCGCAGTGAAGACGAGCCTGCCGTCAGCGTTCATCCGCGGATCGGAGACGCGGGCCAACGACGACTTCTTGCCGCTCGCCGTCATCCACGTGAGCGTGGTGAGCACGCCGGTCTTGCCGCGGTGACCGAGGCCGGCCCAGGAGGACACGAGGGTCCGGGCGCCGAAGCGGCCCGAGGCGATGCCCTCCACTCCCGCGGCGGGACCGATCCAGCTCGCCTCGGCGCCCGCGGGCATCACGATGAAGTAGCGGTCATCGGATGCCTTCTTGGCGATCGCGCGCTCGCCATCGATGCGGATCAGGGCGCTGCCGCTGGGCGTGAGCTCAGCCGCCTGCGCGGGTGCGGCGATGGCGAGAGCAGTGACGAGAGCGGCACTGCTGGCGAGGACGGTGGTGGCGAAGAGGGCCCGGGGGATGCGCATGGCGTCAGGCTA
>CAYYZU010000290.1:0-2810 GCA_964476205.1 uncultured Actinomyces sp.
ACACTCTCGACCGCGAACGCTTCAAGAAGCTCACGCATCGTGACCGCCTCGACGATGTCCTGGCCGGGCTCGCCGCGGCACGTGCGGCCGGGCTCGAACCCGTCAAAGTCAATGCCGTCCTCATGCGCGGCGTCAATGAAGACGAAGCAGTGCCCATGCTGCAGCGCGCCCTGGAGGAGGACTGGCAGTTGCGCTTCATCGAGCAGATGCCGCTCGACGCCGGCGGCCTGTGGAACCGCGCCAATATGGTCACGGCCGAGGAGATCCTCGAGAATCTCTCCACGGCCTTCGACATCACGCCGCTGCCGCAGCGTGGCACCGCACCTGCCGAGGAGTTCTACGTCAATGGCGGCCCGGCCACGGTCGGCGTGATCGCGAGCGTCACGCGACCCTTCTGCGGCACCTGCGACCGACTGCGCCTCACCGCAGACGGCCAACTGCGCAACTGCCTCTTCGCGCGGGACGAGACCGACCTGCGGGCCGTGCTTCGCGACGAGGCCCTGAGCGAGTCCGACCGCGAGGCCGAGGTGCGCCGGCGCCTGCACGCGAGTGTGCTCGCGAAGTTGCCAGGCCATGGCATCAACGACCCGACATTCATCCAGCCGCCGCGGCCGATGAGCGCGATCGGCGGTTAGCCGCCCGCAAAGGGCGGCAGCACGTCGACGCGTGTGCCCGCAGCGACCGTGACCGTGTCGTCGTGACCGGCCACGCCGTCCACCAGGATCGCGCATCGCGGGAGCACTGCGGCCAGCCCCGGCGCCTGCTGCACGGCCCCCTCGAGGACCTCCGCTAGGGAACCCGGAAGCACCTGAAGCAGCGATTTCCCCTCGGCAGCGGCCCGAGCGGCAGCGAAGAGGTGGACCTCAACGGGTCGCGGGGCGTCCGGCATGCGGCTAGTGTCGTGCATCACAGCCACGCGGGCCTCCCGGGCCCAATCACCTGGCGTGGCCTCGACCTCGGGAGTCGTGCATGGATCTCCAGAACTCGTTCGTCGTCCCCGCCGACATCGACACGGCGTGGCGGACCCTCCTCGACGTCGAGGCCATCGCCCCCTGCATGCCCGGCGCCACCCTGGAGACAGTCGACGGCGACGCCTTCACGGGCTCGGTCAAGGTCAAGCTCGGCCCCGTCAACATGACCTACGGCGGCAAGGCCAGATTCGTCGAGAAGGACGAGGCGCAGCACCGCGCCGTGATCGAGGGCACCGGCAAGGAGACACGCGGCTCGGGCACCGCCTCCGCCCTCGTCACGTGCCAACTGGTCGCGGAGACGCCCGACCGCACCCGTGTCGAGGTCAACACCGATCTCACGGTGACCGGCAAGCCCGCGCAGTTCGGCCGCGGAGTGATGCAGGACGTGGCCGGGCGCATCATCGACCAGTTCTCCGCCAACCTCGAGTCCGTCATCGCGGCCCGCGGCGCACGTGCCGAGGCCGAGGCCAGTGGGTCGCCACAGCCGCCGGCCGCTGCGACCCCCATGCCCCAGGCCGCCGACAGCATCGACCTGCTCGGCACCGCAGGTGCTCCCGTGCTCAAGCGCGCCATCCCCGCCGTGCTCGCGATCGTCGCGGTGATCGGGATCATCTGGCTCATCGCCCGGCGTCGCGGGTAGGTAAAGGACACATCATGGGCATGACAGCGCGCGAATTGCGCGAGAAGGCCGAGCAACTGCAGGCCGACCGCGTGCCCTTCGTCCATGCCCGAGTGGTGCTCGCCGGGCGGCCCACCTCGGCCAAACCGGGTGATGAGGCCATCGTCCTCGCTGACGGGACCATCGAGGGCTTCGTCGGGGGCCAGTGCGCTCTCGCGACCCTGCGGGCCCAGGGTCTCGCCGTGCTCGAGAGCCGCGAGACCATGCTCCTGCGGATTGCCCCCTCGCCCGAACCCGACCAGCCCGGCCGCACCGTCGTCCACAACCCCTGCCAGTCCGGGGGCACCCTGGAGATCTTCATGGAGCCTGTCCTTCCTGCACCGCTTGTCCGCATCCTCGGCACCACGCCCATCGCCGCTTCCCTGGCGCGCGTCGGAGCAGCACTCGGCTACGACATGGAGTCCTGGGACTCCGGCTGCTGCGGGGGCGCGCCAGACCTCGCGACCACCGACGCCGTCGTCGTCGCATCGCATGGCAACGGCGAGGAGGCCGTCCTCGAGGCAGCCGTGAAGTCGGGAGTGCCTTACATCGGACTCGTCGCCAGTCGCAAGCGCGGCGCTGCGGTCCTCGCGTCGCTGGACCTCACCGACGAGGAGAAATCGCGTATCCGAACGCCTGCCGGCATGGACATCGGCGCACGCACGGCAGAGGAGGTCGCTCTGTCGATCCTCGCGGAGGTGATCGCTCAGCGCACGGGCGAGCCCCGGGCCATGGCCGCACCCTCGTCCCTGGAGACGGCAGTCGATCCCGTCTGCCACATGGACGTCGTCATGGTGCCCACGTCGCTGCACGCCGACGTTGACGGCGAGACGTGGTGGTTCTGCTGCCAGGGATGCCTGGACCGGTTCGTCGCCGATCCGGCGGCCTTCGCACGAGCGTGAACGTGCACGGCGAATCGCTTGCGGGGCTGCTGCCCGACGTCGACTCGCTGTCGCGCAGCCTCGAGGAGACGGGCTACCTCGCCGACCCGGGACTGGCAACCGCGCTCTTCTGCGCCGTCCGACTCCCCCAGCCGCTGCTGCTCGAGGGCGAAGCCGGTGTCGGCAAGACGCAAGCGGCCAAGGCCCTGGCCGAGATTCTGGACACCCCGCTCATCCGCCTGCAGTGCTTCGAGGGAATCGACGCAGCCGAGGCCCTCTACGAGTGGAACTACGCGCGCC
>CAYYZU010000291.1:0-2808 GCA_964476205.1 uncultured Actinomyces sp.
CCGTGGGAGTCGCGGAGCATGTTGTTGTACGACGCTCCACCCTGCCCGACCTGCAGCCGCTCGATGACGGCGAAGCCTTCGTTGTCGCACACGAGGATCGTCATATCGATGCCGGAGAGCGCCGCAGAGTAGATATCGGAGTTCATCATCATGTAGGCGCCATCACCGACAAGGACGTAGGTGCGGCCGCGATCAGCGTTGGCGATCGCCGCGCCCCAGCCTCCCGAGAGTTCGTAGCCCATCGCGGAGAAGCCGTACTCGCAGTCGAAGGTGGCGACACCGAGGGAGTGCCAGGTGATGTTGAGTTCGCCCGGCAGGCCGCCGGACGCGGTGAGGACGTAGTCGTCCGGTGTTGCCGCAGCATTGACGGCTCCGACGACCTGGGCGTAGCTCAGGGGCAGTGCGCCATCGGGTGCGGTGCGGTCGCCGATGAAGGCGTCGAGGTCGGCGCGCATCACCTCGCCAGTCGCGGTCCACTCCACGGGAGCCATCCAGCCGTCGAGGCGGTCGGCGAGCTCGAGCAGGCCCTCGCGCGCGTCGCCGACGACGGGCAGGGCGCGGTGCTTCACCGCGTCGAAGCGCGCCGCGTTGAGACCGATGAACTGCGCCTGCGGATGGAACGTCGTCCACGAGCCTGTAGTGAAGTCTTGCAAGCGCGTGCCGACGGCGAGAATCACATCGGCGCGTGACGCCAGCTCATTGGCGGGCGCAGCGCCAGTGACACCGATGGGACCGCCGTACCTCGGGTGATCCCAGAGCAGCGTCGACTTGCCCGCGACCGTCTCGACGACGGGGATGCCATGGCGCATCGCGAAGTCCGACAGTTCACTCTCGGCGAGGGAGTAGTGCACGCCGCCGCCGGAGATGATGAGCGGGCGCTCAGCAGTACGCAGCAGTGCGGCCGCACGATCGAGCTCGCCGAGATCCGCGCGCGGGCGGATCGGCGCGTGCACGCGGACCTCGAAGAACTCGTCGGGGAAGTCGTAGGAGATCGCCGCTACGTCCTGCGGCAGGCCGAGGAAGGCCGGCCCGCACTCGCCCGGGTCGCGCATGGTGCTCACGGCCTGCGGCAGCGCGCTGACCACCTGCGCGGGGTCGGTGATGCGATCCCAGAAGCGCACCACGGGGCGGAAGGCGTCATTGACGGTCGTCGACGGGGTGCCGAAGTGCTCGACTTGCTGCAGCACCGGGTCGGGAAGGCGCGAGTGGAAGGTGTCGCCGGCGATAAAGAGCACCGGTAGGCGGTTGGCCATCGCCATGCCGGCCGCCGTGACCATGTTGGTCGCTCCGGGGCCGACCGACGAGGTCGCGATCATGATCTGCTGACGGCGCTTGGCCTTGGCGTACGCCGCAGCCGCGAGCCCCATGCCCTGCTCGTTCTGCCCGCGCCAGGTCGGGAGTTCATCGCGGTGCATCTCCAGGGAGTGACCCAGGCTGGTGACATTGCCGTGGCCGAAGATCGCGAAGACACCGGGGAAGAGTGGCGCCTCGATCGGAGCCGCCCCCGGCACGGGCTCCATGAGCACTCGCTGCGCGATGAGGTAGCGCACGATCGCCTCGGCGGTGGTGATCCTCATGCACTCGCTCCCAGGTCGACGACGGGCTCCCAGCGGCGGGAGTCCCACGAGGTGATCAGAGCCTGCTGCACGCTGACGATATCGACGGCCTCGCTGAAGCCGGGACTGAAGGAGCCGCCCGTCGCCAGCGCCTCGAGGAAGGCGAGGTCCTCGGTCGTGACGATGTCCTCGAAGCCGATCGCATTGGCCTGCCCCGGCACGAAGGCACCGTGATACGGGAAGCGGTCGCCGCCGAAGATCGTCGTCCAGCCCGTCTCCTTGGTAGATGGATCGTGGCGGTAGTACTGCAGCTCGTTGAGGCGCTCGAAGTTCCACGCGAGCGCGCCCTTCGTGCCGTAGACCTCGAAGGCGTTCTGGCTCTCAGGACCGATCGTCGTACGCGAGGTCTCGAAGGTGCCGGTGGCGCCACTCGCGAAGCGGCACAGCATGGAAGCGAAGTCCTCGTTTTCCACCGGCCCGGTCGGATCGCCCGGATTGCCGCGGCCGTAGTGGCTTGCGGCGCCGGTGGGCAGCGGGCGCTCGGTGATGACGGTGTGCTGCATCCCGACGACCTCGGTGATCGGACCCACGAGTGCGTGCGCGAGCGAGACCGAGTGGCTGAGGATGTCCGAGCTCACGCCGTAGCCACCCTCGGCAAGCTTGAAGCGCCAGGTGAGCAGGCCCATCTCGTCGGAGCCGTACATCGACAGGAAGCGGCCGCGATAGTGCGTGATCTCGCCGAGGGCGCCCGAGGAGATGAGCTCGCGGGCGTGCAGCACGAGTGGTGACCAGAGGTAGTTGTAGCCCACGCCCGTGAGGACGCCGGCCTTCTGCGCCGCGGCGTAGGCCTGCACGGTCTGCGCGGGCGTGCCGCCGATCGGCTTCTCGCTGAAGATCGCCTTCCCCGCAGCCGCTGCGGCCTCGATCATCGGCACGTGGAGCATGTTGGGTGCGGTCACCCACACGGCGTCGACATCGGGTGCAGCGACCGCCTCGGCCCAGTCGGCGGTCGCGCGCGCGAAGCCGAAGTCGCGCGTGGCGCGCTCGCGCCGGTCGGCTTCCGTGTCGGCGCACACGACGAGCTCAGGCTGGAAGCTGCGCTCGGGGAAGAGCGACGGGATGCGCAGCATGGAGCGCGAGTGCGCCTGGCCCATCCAGCCCAGTCCGAGTACGGCGATGCCGATGCGCTTCATCGGATCCTCCCTGCGGCCGAGGTCATCGGCAGTCGGGGATCCGTGTCCGTCCAGGTGCC
>CAYYZU010000292.1:0-2789 GCA_964476205.1 uncultured Actinomyces sp.
GCCGGCAAGACCGTGCTCGCCTCGCGCATCTCCTACGTCGCCGCCCCCGGCTGGGAGCTCTACGTGTCGATGGCCGATGGCCTCGCCGTGTGGGACGCGGTCTGGGCAGCCGGCCAGGACCACGGCCTCATCCCCGTGGGTATCGGCGTCTACGGCACCACCGGCCGCCTCGAGAAGGGCTACCGCGCGTACGGCCCCGAGCTCGAAACCGAGTTCAATGCCGTCGAGGCCGGCATGGTCACCAAGAAGGTCAAGGACGCTGACTTCATCGGCAAGGAGGCCCACCTGCGCCACCGCGAGGAGACGCCTGCCGCCACGATGTGCCTGCTCACGGTCGACGACCACACCTCATCGACGGGTGAGAAGCGCTACATGATGGGCGGGGAGCCGATCCTCACCAAGGACGGCCAGCCCATCACCGACGCGCACGGTCGGCGCTCCTACGTCACATCAGCAGGATCGGGCCCGTCCGTGGGCAAGCACATCCTCATGACCTACCTGCCCCCGGAGTACTCCGCCCCGGGCACCCACCTGGTCGTGGAGTACCTCGGCGAGCAGTACCCCGTCACCGTCACCGGCTCGGGCGCGCTCTTCGACCCGAACAACGATCGGATCCTGTCGTGAACATCGCCGTCTGCATCAAACGCATCCCGCTGTCTCCCGGCAAGTGGACGCTCACCGCGGACGAGACCGCGATCGACACGAGCGGTAGCGCCATGGGTTGGACCCTGAGCCCGCACGAGGAGTGCGCCGTCGAGGCGGCCGTGCAGCTCGCCGAGGGCGGCGGCACGGTCACGGCGTTCTCCCTCGGCACGCCTGAGTCTGCGGAGCAGATCCGCGAGGTCATGGCGGTAGGCGTCGATCGCGGCGTCCTGCTCGAGACCGATGGATCGGATTGGGACGGCCAGGCCACCGCCGCCGCTCTCGCATCCGCCATCACCGCGGACGCCACCGACTTCGACGCCGTGATCGTGGGCACTGAGTCGGCCGACGCGTCGGGCTATCAGGTCGGCGTGCGCATCGCCCATGCGCTCGGCTGGCCCATCGTGACCAATGTCAAGGGACTCAGCGTCGAGGGCGGCGTCGCCCGCTGCGAGCGCGTCGTGGGCTCCGAGCGCGAGGTCTACGAGGTCGCCCTCCCCGCGGTTATCGCGGTGAAGGATGGCGTCAACATCCCGCGCTACCCGTCAGTGCCCGGCCGCATCAAGGCACGCAAGAAGCCTCTCGACACGGTCAGCGCCGAGGGGCGGCCCGCTCGCATGGAGAAGGTCACGCTCGCGCTGCCTCCGCAGGAGACCAGCAGCGCCAAGGTCCTGGGCACCGGTGCCGACGCGGCACCCCAGGTCGTGGAAATCCTCAAGGAGATCGGAGTGCTCACATGATCCTCGTCTACGTCGATCACGATCGCGGAGTCCTGGACGAGTTCTCTCTCCAGTCGGTCGCGGCAGCGCGCGGACTGGACGCCGACGTGCAGGCCGTCATGGTGGGTGCTGATGCTGTCACCGCAGCAGCGCGGCTCGGTGAGTTCGGAGTCACGACGACCCACGTCGCCGTAGATCCACGCGTGACGGACTACGCCCCCATGGCTACCGGACGTGCGGTGGCCCAAATGGCACGTCAGCTCTCCCCCGCAGCTGTCCTCGCCGTCGGCTCCCCGCGCGGCAACGAGGTGCTCGCGCACGCGTCAGCCATCCTCGATGAGCCCTTCGCAGCAGACTGCACGGCGATCACGCTCGGCGACGGAGTGTCCACCGTGACGCGCAATCGCTGGGCCGGCAACGTCCTGGAGAACGCGCGCGTGCACGCGCCGATGCTCATCGCCTCGACGGCTCTGCACTCCTTTGCCGCCGACCCGGTCACGGGCTCCGGGCCCGCTGCCGTCGTGGAGTTCGCACCCGAACTCACCGACGCCGACCTCGCCGTACGCATCGTCGATCGTGTGGGCAGCGGCGGCGGTGGCGTCAGCCTCGCCGAGGCCAAGGTCGTCGTCTCCGGCGGTCGTGGCGTGGGCGAGGGCGGCTTCGGTCCGCTCGAGGAGCTCGCCGCCCTGCTCGGCGGGGCAGTCGGCTGCTCACGAGTGGTCACCTCGGCCGGCTGGCGCCCCCACGCGGAGCAGGTCGGCCAGACCGGCACCAAGGTCGCTCCCGACCTCTACATCGCCATCGGCATCAGCGGAGCGACCCAGCACATTGCCGGCTGCAAGAACGCCAAGACCATGATCGCCATCAACACTGATCCCGACGCGACCATCATGTCGTTCGCCGACTACGCCGTCATCGGCGATGCGGCCACCGTGGTGCCCGCACTCGTCGAAGCCGTCCGCGCGGCAAAGTCCTAGGAAGGAAGTCATGCCCTCCGACATCGAGATCGCCCAGGCCACCGAGATGGACCCCATCTCCGAGGTGGCCGCCTCCCTCGGAATCCCGCAGGAGGCACTGGAGCCCTACGGCCACTACAAGGCCAAGGTCTCCAACGCCTGGCTCGACTCGCTCCCCGAGCGGCCGGGCTCCCACCTCATCCTCGTCACTGCCATCAGCCCGACCCCGGCCGGCGAGGGCAAGACGACCACCACCGTCGGCCTCGGCGACGGCCTTCGCCGCATCGGCAAGGACGCGATGATCTGCCTGCGCGAGCCCTCGCTCGGGCCGGTCTTCGGCATGAAGGGCGGTGCGGCCGGAGGCGGCTACGCCCAGGTCGTGCCGATGGAGGACATCAACCTGCACTTCACCGGCGACTTCAGCGCCATCGGCCTGGCCAACAACCTCCTGGCCGCGCTCATCGACAAGCAC
>CAYYZU010000293.1:0-2756 GCA_964476205.1 uncultured Actinomyces sp.
TCCCGGATGGCCACGACGAGCTCGTCGGCATTGCCGACGGCGCGCCCGGCCAGGCGGAGGATCACGTCGCCCGCTCGCAGGCCTGCGACTTCCGCAGGACCCCCCGCGGTGACCTGGTCGATGAGCGCCCCGGGACCGGTGAAGGACGGGTCGAGCGTGACACCCATGATGGGAGTGCGCGAGGAACCGGTGGCGATGATCTCCTCGGCGATGCGCACGACCGCGCGCGCAGGGATGGCGAAGCCCAGTCCGATGCTCCCCGCACCGGGTGCATTGGCCAGCGTCGCCATCGACGAGGCCATGCCAATGAAGCGCCCTTCGCCGTCGAGCACAGGCCCACCCGAGTTGCCCGGATTGATCGGAGCATCGGTTTGGATCGCGCTGATGTACGAGGCCTCATCCGCCTCGCCCACCGTGACGGGGCGATCCACCGCACTGACGATGCCGGTCGTCACGGTGAAGTCGTAGCCCAGCGGAGCTCCGATGACGAGGACCGAGTCGCCCACCACGGCGACCGACTCCCCCGCCGCCAGGGGCAGGAGCGACTCCTCGTCGACTCGCAGCACCGCGATGTCATAACTGACGTTGCGGCCGACGATCTCGGCGCCGAGGCGCCGGCCATCGTTCAGCACGATCTCGACACTCCCGTCGTTCGCCACCGCCGCGTCGACCACGTGATTGTTGGTCACGAGGTAGCCGTCGCCACGCAGCACGAAGCCCGAGCCGGATCCGGACTCGGCGCCGGCATCGACCACCACGGAGACCACCGAGGGCAGGGTGGCCCGGACAACCCCCGCGATGGTCTCCGGCCCGCTGAGCACCGGCTCTCGATCGGACCCGGTCACCGTGAGGACAGCCTGCTGCCCGCGGTCGGCCAGCGCCGCAATGCTCAACCCGACCGCCCCGCCGAGGAACCCGAGGACCAGCGCCGCGAGCAGGCCGATGACCGCCACGAGGGCAATCTGGGCGCCCCGGAAGGGGCTGCGCGGTGACCTGGCCACCCCTCGATGTTCCCACTTGATCGCCCGCGCGCAGGATTCAGCCCGACGGGGAAGGCTCCACCGGTGCCGCGGGGCCCTAGGCTGCCCACGTGACCGATGCGAACCTGCCCCCCAGCCCCCTCACCTGGGCGTACGCCGACGACTGGGCGGAGGAACCGCCCGAGGTCTCCGAGGCGCGCCGTCGCGCGAAGGACATGGGCGCGCCGGTGCCCAGCCGCGCCGTAGGCGCATTCCTGCGGTCACTGGTGGCCGCAGCGCGCGCGCACTCCGTGGTCGAGGTGGGCTCAGGGACCGGAGTGACCGGTGGCTGGATCCTCGACGGCCTCCCCGCGGAGGGCACCCTCACCACGGTCGATCCGGACTCCGCTCTGCAGACGGCCGCGCGCGACACCTTCGCGCGCATGGGCGTGAGCCACACGCGCGTGCGCACGATCGCCGGTGCGCCCCGCGACGTGCTGCCCCGCCTCAGCGACGGCGCCTACGACCTGGTCATCATCGGACCGGGCACGCAGACCGAGGGCGAGGATGGGCACGGCCTCCTCGCCGAGGCGCACCGCCTGCTCAGCCCGGGCGGCAGCCTGGTGATCACTCCGGTGTTCGGCGCAGAGGGGATGCTCACCAGCCGGCACGATCTCGTCCAGCACGTGCGCGACGATCCGGAGTGGATCGCGACAGTCCTGACGGTGGGCGAGGGCGTCGTGCTCGCTGCCCATCGCGGTCATGAGACTTCGTAAGCCGCTGAGGTAGGTCTCGCACGACATGGCAAGGCCCCCGGCTCGGTGTGAGCGGGGGCCCGCGTCGACGACGTAGGGACGACAGATCAGGGGACGGCGGCGATGAGCTTGTCGCCCAGCTCCTTGACCTCAGCCGCGTTCAACTCGACCACGAGGCGGCCACCGCCTTCAAGCGGGACGCGCATGACGTAGCCGCGGCCCTCCTTGGTGACCTCCATGGGACCGTCACCGGTCCTCGGCTTCATGGCAGCCATGGTGTCCCCTTCCGTGGGAGCGGAAGGCATCATTATCGCCTATCGGCCCCATCGCCCGGTCACCGGGTCACAGTGCCACGGGCGTGACAGCCCTCGAGGTGATCGTTCACGACGCCCATCGCCTGCAAGGCGGCGTAGGCGGACGTGGGGCCGATGAATCGCCAGCCGCGCGAGCGCAGCCGCTGGGCGAGATCACGCGACTCGACCGTCTGCACGGGCACGTCCTCCAGGGTCCGCGGCGGCGCCGTCCGCGCGGCACAGGACCAGACGAGGGCATCGAGTACACCCTCCCCTTCCTCCGCCTGCCATTGCGCAACCAGTCGCGCGTTGCTCACCACCGCCTCCACCTTGCCGCGATGACGGATGAGTCGCGCATCCGTGGCGAGTCGCTCGATGTCGGACTCGTCGTACGACGCGATCTCAGTGACATCGAAGCCAGCGAACGCCTCACGGAAGGCCTCGCGCCTGCGCAGGATGGTGAGCCAGGACAGTCCGGCCTGATAGGCCTCCAACGACAGGCGCTCGAAGATCGCACTGTCACCGTGCACAGCCCGACCCCACTCGTCGTCGTGGTACGCGCGGTAGTCATCCGGGGCATCTCCCCAGGGACAGCGCGGCAGCCCGTCGTCCCCGACGACGGGCCCACTCACGGAGTCGTCGGCGCAGCGGGGCTGTCGCCGGGCCCGGGAGGCGTGGGACCAGCGCTAGGGGAACCCGTGCCGCGGAGCCGATCGATCTCGGCATCGCGCGCCTCGATTTCCTGTGTG
>CAYYZU010000294.1:0-2748 GCA_964476205.1 uncultured Actinomyces sp.
TGCTGAATCGTGCCGAAGGGCAAGGCGTCGGGCTCCAGGAGTGACTGCATCGTTGCGCCGTCGTGAAGTGCTTCCACCGCGCGCACCAGAAGCTCCGTGTCGAGCAGCAGCGTGAGTCCCTTCGCCGCTGCGGCAGCGTCGATCGCCTGGCGAAAGCCCTCGCGGAATTCCCGGCGTACTCGCACGAAGTCCGGGCGCACCGTGGGCGAGCGCAACGCATACAGAGTGAGTTCGGTGCGGACGAGGTGACGGCGAAGCGAGTCAAACTCCGCGAGACGCTCCTGGATGGCGGCGACGATCTCCCCGGGATCGTCGGGAGGGTCGGCGAGCACCGACTCGATCTCCGCAAGGGCGCGTGCCCGGTCGTCGGCGATGATCGCGAGGACCAGGTCGTCGCGGCTGGTGAAGTTGGAGTAGAAGGCCCCGCGGGTGAAACCGGCTGCCTCGCAGATGGCCTCGACGCTCGCCCCGTGCACTCCCTGGTCGGCGATCACCTGACGGGCCCCGTCGAGTAGGCGTGCCCGAGTGGCCTCGCGCCGCGCTGACGTGGGTCGATCGGACGTGGTGCGGTCCGTGGTGGGGCGGGGCTCGCTCACGAGGGGACCGTAGCGCCGCAGGGGAGCGTGACGCAGCCCACTCGATACATGACCGGATCAGAATGCATGAATGTATTCAATACAATAATGTATTGAAAGCGTCGGGCGGTCGGGTTCCCCCCGAACCGACCGCCCGGCGCCCTAACAGGAGGAATGACATGGCTACCGCCACCGTTACCCGCCCGAGCACCACCCCCCGCACGACCGCGACGTCTCCGGCGACCCCTGAGTACTCCGCGGGCCAGAAGGCAGTTGCTGCCCTCGTCATCGGCTCCGCGAGTGCCCTCACCGTGGGTGTCTTCGCCTGGGCTGCGTGGGTGGCCAGCCAAATCGCCATCCCCGTCTAGGCAGCCCCGACGGGGTGCGTAGGGTCTGTCTCCTTACCTAGGGAGACCCATGAAGAAGCACCTCGTAGTCCTCACCGCCGGCATTGGCCTCGCGGGCGCGGCGGTCGTGACCGCTCCCGCTGCAACGGCAGCGCCGAGTGACTGGGACCTCGTGCTCACACAGGATGCGCCCGTGCTGGTCGACAGCATCGTCATCGACGACGTGGTTATCGAGCGCACCCTTGAGGCGGTCCTCCGGGATGGCAATGGCCGCAAGATCGGGATGCTCTACGGATCGCACCGCGACATCGACGCCAAGGATCGCCCGGGTCTCGATATCCGCTATCGCACCCTCGTCTTCGAGTTCGCCGATGGCCAGGTGATTGCCGAGGGCGTGAGCAAGTACAAGACGCTCGGCCCGTTCCTGAGGCCGGGCACCAAGACCACGATCGCCATCACCGGCGGCACCGGCGCCTACGTGGGTGTCAAGGGCGAGGTCAAGACGGTGCACGTCGGCAAGGGCTTGCACCGCCAGTTGCTCAATTTCGTCGATTAGTCGACGGCGCCGATGACGTTCTGGTCCCAGTCGATGATCGACCCGGTGACCACACCGGAGCGCTCTGACAGCAGGAACACGATGAAGTCCGCGATCTCGTCGGGCTGACCGAGTTTGCCCATGGGCATCTTGGCGGCGGCCTCGTCGTACCACCCGTCCGTCGCTCCGTGAGCTCGGCGCTGCACGGCGTCCTCGCCTTCGGTGATGGTCCATCCGATGTTGAGGCCGTTGATCCGGATGCGGTCGAAGCGGTGGGCATGCGCGGCGTTCTTGGTGACGTGGGCCAAGCCGCCCTTACTGGCGACGTACGCCGCGAGCATCGACTGCCCCACATGCATGGACGTCGACAGGATGTTGACGATGCTGCCGGTCGCCTGCCGCGACAGCATGTCCTTTACCGCTGCCTGCATAGTGAAGAACGGCGCCTTCAGGTTGACGTTGACGTGCCAGTCGAAGAACTCGGGTGTGGTCTCCAGCAGCGTGCCACGGTCGACGACCGCTGCGGCGTTGACCAGGCAGTCAATGCGCCCGAACTCCACGACCGTCTGCTCCACCGTGGTGATGGCCTGCTGCACGTCGGAGACGTCTGCCTGCACGTAGCGTGCCTGCGCACCGGCAGCGCTGATGCGCTCCAGGGTTGCCTCGGCCGACTCGGGCCGGCGCCCCGTGATGACCACTCCGGAGGCGCCCGCCTCCGCCGCGGCGATCGCGGTGGCGGCTCCCACCCCCATGGTGCCGCCGCTGACGAGCACGATGCGGTCGTCGAGCAGCCGGTCGTAGCCCATGTCAGTCCTCGCCCGCTTCGTCAGATGGACTCGCGTCGTCGCTATCGGCGGGAGTGGTCGCGGGCTGCTCGATGTAGCCGCAGGTGATGCACACCCTGCGCTCGCCGTCTGCGCGGTAGAGGTGCCCGAGGGCAGAGCAGCCAGGGTTTCCTTCGAGACTCACGGACATGCCGCAATCCTGGCATGACGCGCACATGCCGGGGCGGCGTACGCCTACGCTGCGGTCATGACCGAAGCCCCACGCCGCACCCTGCTCGCCCTCCTCGCGCCCGCGCTCGCTGTGGGCCTCGCCCTCGGGGTGGCGCCTGCCGTGCAGGCGGCTGTAGTGCCCGTCGACCCCGGTCCGATAGCTGCCGGCAAGCCGATCGTGGGCACGACGCAGAACCTGCCGCCCATGCAGGTGAGCGGCAACTACTTCGCCGGTCCACAGAACGCGGCAGCGATCGAGGAGTACTACGACTCGGGGCAGGCGAAGCGCGATCAGG
>CAYYZU010000295.1:0-2747 GCA_964476205.1 uncultured Actinomyces sp.
CCGATGCGGCACGCGCGCGTCGCATGGGAGCGGAGGGCATCGGGCTCCTGCGCACCGAGCACATGTTCCTCGGCGATCGCAAACAGTACGTCGAGCGACTCATCCTCGCCACGGATCATGAGGAGCGGCGTGCGGCGCTCGACGCGCTGCTGCCCCTCCAGCGCGAGGACTTCATCCGCATCCTCGACGCCATGGATGGGCTGCCCGTCACCATTCGCCTCATCGACCCGCCACTGCACGAGTTCCTGCCGGACCGCACCGACCTCGCGATCCGGGTGGCCCTCGCCGAGGAGCGCGGTGAGAAGTACGAGATCGACCTGCGCATGCTCCAGGCGGTCAATCGCCTCCATGAGCAGAACCCCATGCTGGGCCTTCGCGGCGTGCGCCTCGGGCTGGTCCTTCCCGGGCTCTTCGCCCTGCAGGTGCGGGCGATCGCCGAGGCGGCGTGCGCGCGGCAGAAGGCCGGCGGCGACCCGCGCGCAGAGATCATGATTCCCCTCGTCGGTTCGATCCAGGAGCTCGAACTCGTCGTCGAGGAAGCGACCCGCGTGCTGGCTGAGGTTGAGGAGGCCGAGGGCTGCCGCTTGCGCTTCCCCATCGGCACGATGATCGAGTTGCCACGAGCTGCGCTCACAGCGGCACAAATTGCCGAGGCGGCGGAGTTCTTCTCCTTTGGCACGAACGACCTCACCCAGACGACCTGGGGCTTCAGTCGCGACGACGTAGAGGCAGCCTTCTTCTCCACCTATCTCGACAAGGGAGTCTTCGGCGTCTCGCCCTTCGAGTCGATCGACCGCGAGGGGGTGGGAGCCCTGGTGCGCATGGCCGTCGACAGTGGGCGTGCCGTGCGGCCCAAACTCAAGTGCGGAGTCTGCGGAGAGCACGGTGGCGATCCTGAGTCCGTGCACTTCTTCGACGAAGTGGGCCTGGACTACGTCTCCTGCTCGCCGTTCCGGGTGCCCGTGGCGCGGCTGGAGGCGGCGCGATCCACCCTGGGAGCCGCTGCTTCGGACAGCCGCTAGCGCGCGCAGAGCTGGTCAGGGGTGGCCACTAGGGTCGGGGCGTGAACATCCCACCGGGCTACACCCCCGCCGACGTCGAGCGGTGGGTGCATGACAGTCCGAGCGAGCGCTCGCCTTTCACCCGAGACCGTGCCCGGGTGCTGCACTCGGCTGGGCTTCGCCGCCTGGCGGCGACGACGCAGGTGCTCGTGGCCGGCAAGGCCGACTTCCCCCGCACCCGCCTGACCCACACTCTCGAGGTCGCGCAGATCGCTCGGGAGATGGGCTCGGCCCTGGGCTGCGACCCCGATCTGGTCGACGTCGCAGGACTGGCGCACGACCTGGGCCACCCTCCCTTCGGTCATAACGGCGAAGGCGAGCTCAACCGGCTGGCCGAGTCGATCGGCGGCTTCGAAGGCAATGCGCAGACCCTCCGGGTGATGACCCGCCTGGAGGCGAAGGTCATCGACCCGGCGACGGGACGCAGCGTGGGCCTGGATCTCACACGCGCCTCGCTTGACGCCGCATGCAAGTACCCCTGGCCCCGCCGCGATCCCTCCACCGTCGATGACCGGCGTGGATCGGAGCTGGGCGGGCAGTCCCACAAGTTCGGCTACTACGCCGACGACGCGGAGATCTTCCACTGGCTGCGCGAGGGAGCGCCGGGGGAGCGCACCTGCCTGGAGGAGCAGGTCATGGACTGGGCCGACGACGTGGCCTACTCCGTGCACGACCTCGAAGACGCCCTGCACGCCGGGCTCATCACCCTCGACATGTTCACGTCCGCCACCGAGCGCGAGAACATCATGGACGTCGCGCACCGCGGCTACCTCCCTCTCGTCGATCCGGCGTCGATCGGTGCCGCCCTCGATCGATTGCTCGCCCTCGACTACTGGCCGACGTCGTACGACGGATCGCAGCGCGACCTCGCTGCACTCAAGACCGCGACGTCGCGCCTCATCGGTCGTTTCTGCGCAGCGGCGGAGCGCGCGACGCGCGAGGCCTACCCGGGGGAGCGGCTCACCCGCTACTCCGCCAACCTCGTCGTCCCCGACGGCGTGCGCGCGGAGGTGGCGGCGCTGAAGGCGATGACCGCCATCTATGTGATGAATCGGGCGGGAGCTGATGTGGAGTACGCCCGGCAGCGGGAGATGCTCACCGAGCTCGTGGCGGCGCTGGTGGAGGCCGGAGGTCGGGAACTCGAGCCGTGGATTGCTCCGGAGTTCGATGCTGCGGCTGACGACGGCGGGCGCTTGCGGGTCGTCATCGACCAGGTCTCGAGCCTCACCGACGCCAGCGCCGTGGCCTGGCACGCCCGTCTCTGCCGCTAGGAGGCCCCGGTGATCGGGCCCGGGGGATAGCCGAAGCGGGGGATCGGCCAGGCGACCTAGGATCGGCCTATGGCGGGGCGCATCAGGGACGAGGATGTCGCCCTCGTGCGCGAGAAGGCCCGGATCGACGAGATCGTCCGCGACTACGTCGCCCTCAAGCCTGCAGGAGGCGGCTCACTCAAGGGCCTGTGTCCCTTCCACGACGAGCGCTCGCCTAGCTTCCATGTCACTCCGAGCCGGGGCATGTACTACTGCTTCGGCTGCCAGGAGGGCGGAGATGTCATCACCTTCGTGCAGAAGCTCGACCACCTCACCTTCGCCGAGTCTGTCGAGAAGCTCGCCGGGCGCACCGGGGTCGCGCTGCGCTACGTCGAGGGTGGCGCCGGGGTCAACCGTCAGCAGGGGCAGCGCACCC
>CAYYZU010000296.1:0-2739 GCA_964476205.1 uncultured Actinomyces sp.
CGAGATAAAGCAGATCGTCGCGGACGCGGTCGCAGCGGCGGCCGCGGATGGCAAGACGGGGCCCGCGGCAATGGGCGTCGTGATGAAGGTCGTCACCCCGCAGACGCGAGGAAGGGCTGATGGCGGCCAGGTCGCCGCGCTGGTGAAGTCCGCTCTCGGCTAACCGGGTGCGGTCGGCTCGGGGCTCGGCTCAGGCGTCGGCTCAGGCGTCGGCGTCGGCTCCGGTGTGGGCTCTGGCGTCGGCTGTGGGCTCGGCTGCGGCCCCGGTCCCGGACCCGGTGTGGGCTTGGGCTTCTTGCTCTCCTCGGGCTTCGGTTCCTTGGACTCCTCGGGCTGCGGCAGCGCAAAGGGGATGTAGACCGGCGATGGCCCCACGCCGCGCACCGGACCGACGCCCCACTCGTTGAGGAGCTCGAAGGCCTTCGGCATGAGGTTGGCGTGCGCCGCGATCATGGTCTCGCGCCAGATGGGATTGGGGATCATGCCGCCGGTGACGTAGGAGTAGTACGTGCCGTTGATGGTGACGTCGGTCATCGGATAGGCGAAGCCACCGCGCGGGTCACCGACCCAGACGGCCGCCGCCATCTGCGGGGTGTAGCCGGCGAACCAGATCGCGGCGTTCTCGTTGGTGCTACCCGTCTTGCCCGCAGCGGGGCGGTCCGGCAGCGAGGACGCGCTGCCCGTGCGCCCTTCGAAGGGCCCATCGATGACGTTGGTGAGCACTCCGGTGACGGCATCGGCCACGTTGCGGGAGACCACCTCCCGGCAGCGCGGATCGGGCACGGCGAGGTTGTTGCCGTAGCGATCGGTGATCTCCAGCACGACGCGCGGCTGGCAGTAGGTGCCGTGATTGGCGAATGCGGCGTAGGCACCCGCCATCGACAGCGGCGAGACCTCCATGGTGCCGAGGGAGAAGGTCGGCACGCGCTGGAGCGGATCCCCGGTGGCCAGGCGGACACCCATCTCCTCCGCGATCTCCGCCTGGCGGCACAGTCCGAAGCGCTCAGCCAGGGTGACGAAGTAGGTGTTGGTGGAGAACGCGGTCGCCTGGAACATGTTCAGGAAGCCCGACGATCCAGAGTTGCGCACCGTGACCGGCTGGAACTCCGTGCCGTCGGTGCAGTTGACGAAGTTCTCGAAGGTCTTGGGGTTGGGTGAGTCGATGCCCTCCGTCGGCGAGAAGCCCTGCTCGAGCGCGGCGGCAAGCGTGAAGACTTTGAACGTCGATCCAGCCTGCATGCCGATGGTGCCGCCGAAGCCCTGGTCGACGTTGTAGTTGTACGTCGTCTTGCCCCGACCCTTGAGTCCCCACTCGCGGTTCTGCGCCATGGCGATGACATTGCCCGTGCCGGGCTCAACCAGCGTGATCGCTGCTGCGCGTTGGCTTGGATCCTTGATCGGGATGTAGGACGTCACCGACTTCATGGCGGCGTCCTGCACGTCGGGATCGAGCGTCGTGCGGATGGTGAGGCCGCCGCGGCGCAGCAGTGCCTCGCGCTCGACGAGCGTCTCACCGAAAGCGGGGTCGGCCTTGATCATGCGGATGACGAAGTCGCAGAAGTACGGCGCGTACGAGGAAGTGCACCCATTGGGCTGGATGGACGGGTCCAGGAGTTCCTCGATGGACATGCGCGAGGCCGCACTGGCCTCGATGGGCGTGATGAAGCCTGCCTCCGCCATCTCGCCGAGGACCAGATTGCGGCGCTGCTCGGCGAGCTCGGGATTGCGCGTGGGGTCGAAGGCGGTGGGCTGCTGAACGATCCCCGCCAGGGTGGCGCTCTCGACGAGGTTGAGGTCGGATGCTGGCTTTGAGAAGTAGCGACGAGCCGCAGCCTCCACGCCGTAGGCGCCGGCGCCGAAGTAGACGATGTTGAGGTAGCGCTCGAGGATCTCTTCCTTCGAGTAGCGCCGCTCCAGCGCGAGCGCATAGCGGATCTCGCGGAGCTTGCGTGAAGGTGTGCGCGCGCGAGCAGCCTCGAGCTCTTCCTCATTGGTCGCGCTCGCAATGAGGAGGTTCTTGACGTACTGCTGCGTGATGGTCGACCCGCCCTGGGTACCGCCCGATTGCGTGCTGTTGGCGACGATCGCGCGCATGGTGCCACGCAGGTCGATTCCGGGGTGATCGAGGAAGCGCGCATCCTCCACCGCGACGATGGCCTGGCGCATGATGGGCGATACCGACGAGAGCGGCACCTCAACGCGATTCTGGTAATAGATCGTCGCCATCACCGAGCCGTCGGAGGCGAGGATGACCGAGCGCTCGGGCAGGTCGGGGGCGTCGAGTTGCGACGGCAGCGACTCGAAGCTGTCGATGGCGCCGCGCGTGAGGAGCCCGGTGGCGGCGGCAACGGGCAGGACCATGGCCGCGGCGACGGCCCCGGCCACGAGCGCGACGAGGAAGAAGACCCCCAGGCGGCCCAGCGCCGCCAGCGGTCGAGCGGTCGCGCCGCGGGCCCGGGCGGGCTCCTGCGGCTGCTGTGGGTCGCTCACGGGTCTCCTTGGGGAAGGGGTGCCTCCCCAGGGTAGGCGAGCGTGGGGCGGGAGTCTCGTCTCGCGCGGGTCAGTATCTGCTCAGGGTATGGCTCAAAATAACTAATTAGGTTAGGGTCATAAGGACCTGTCTGACCACCGATGACCGGCGGAGCGTCCGGCCCCCCCGGCGAAGCCACTGGGCCCCGAGGGGGCGCCGGGCCGGACGGGGCGGCGACCGCCGCTGCGGCAGAAGAGGAGGAGGATGAC
>CAYYZU010000297.1:0-2734 GCA_964476205.1 uncultured Actinomyces sp.
GCTCTACCACTGAGCTAATCGCCCGATGTGCTGCGGCGGTGAGACTACCGCACCGCCGCCCGCCCCTAGCCGGGGAGCAGGCTCGTGACGGGCTGCAGGGTGAACCCGAAGGCGGCGACGTACCAGATAGCGAGCCCCACACCCACGACAGCCAGAGACCCCGCGATCGCGAGATTGCGCTTGCGCACCCGAGGATCAAGCGCCGCGTCAGCGGCCTTCCTTGCCCAGCGACGCACGGGGTCGAGCAGGCGCCGCGCCCAGGCGTACTCCGATGCCAGCACGATGAGGCCCAGGATGATGGCGGCCCATCCCGGTCCGGGCAGCACCAGCATGGCGATGCCGGCGAGGACCAGCCCGAAACCCACGAGAAGCACGCCCGCCTGCCACAGGACATGGGTGGATCGGCGTCGCCGGGCCCAGGCGCGGGCTCGAAGGTGCGGCGGCAGGACCTTGTCGACGGTCTCCTCGAAGCCTTCGACCAGGTCCTCAGCGAGGTCCTCGACGCGGTCCTCGAAGTCATGCGCCCGGCCCTCGTCCTCGGGCCGCGCGCCCCCGTCGCCGCCGCGGGACTCGGTCATCCCTTCACGGTAATGCCCGTCAGGGGTCCACGTCAGCGCGAGAGCGCCGGGCGAACTCATCTCGGACCGCCGCCGTGATCGGGCCCGGTGCCGCGATGCTTCGGGCATCGACCCGGTGCACGGGCTGGACATCGCGCGTGGAGGAAGTGATGAAGACCTCGTCGGCTTCCTCGAGGGCCGACATGTCGACGTCGACCTCCACCGCCCCCGACCACTCCAGGACAAGGTCGCGCGTCACCCCCGCGAGACATCCCGTGGCGAGGCTCGGAGTGAGCAGCTCGCCCGCGAGCACGAAGAAGACGTTGCTCCCCGTCCCCTCGCACAGCCTTCCCTGGGTGTCCGGCATGAGCGCCTCACCGGCACCGTGCTCATGGGCTCGCGCGAGTGCGAGCACGTTCTCGGCGTACGACGTCGACTTCACTCCGGCGAGCGGGCTGCGCTCGTTGCGCGGCCACGGCACGGTGATCACCGCAGCGGACTCCGGCCAGGGCTTCATCGTGGACACGGCCACCACCAGCGTCGGCCCTGTCTCTCCGCGGTCGCTGCCCAGCGGGGCATCCCCGGCGGTGTAGGTGATCCGCAGGCGCGCGAGCTCCCCAAGTAATGGGGCATTGGCGTCGACGGTCTCGCGCACCGCGGCAACTACCTGCTCCCGGTCAGGGGCGGGCAAGCCCATCGCCGCCGCACTGCGCTGCAGGCGATTCACGTGGCGTGTGAGCGCGAATGCCGTCCCGTCCTCCACCTTCAACGTCTCGAAGACGCCATCGGCCACGGTGAAACCGTGGTCGAGCACGGACACTCTCGCGTCGGCGGCGTCCACGAGACCGCCCGCGTGCGATAGCCAGAACCTCATGGGGCCATGCTCCCTTCCCAGCACTGCTCTGCGATCGCGATCAGCCGGTCGGCTTTGAGCTCGGTCTCCCGCCACTCCCCCTGCGGATCCGACGACCAGGTGATGCCGGCACCGGTGCCGAAGCGCACGTGGCCGTCCCGCACCCAGAAGGTACGGATCGCGACGCCCAGGCTCGCGGTGCGCGCGTCGGCGTCGACCCAGCCAACGGCACCGCAGTAGACCTCGCGGGGGCCGGTCTCGACTTCGGCGATGCACTCCATTGCGGCCAACTTGGGCGCCCCCGTGACCGAACCAGGCGGAAAAGTGGCCTCGAGGAGACTTGACCACGTCGCGGTCGGCTCGAGCATGCCGCGCACCCGGCTCACGAGGTGCACCAGGCCCGGATGCTCCTCCTCGGCGAGCAGCGCGGGCACGGTGACGCTTCCCGTGCGGCACACCCGCGACAGGTCATTGCGCATGAGATCCACGATCATGACGTTCTCGGCCCGATCCTTGGGCAGTAGATCGCTCGCGGTACGCCCGGTGCCCTTGATGGGTCCCGTCTCCACGATGTCGCCATCACGCGCGAGGAAGAGCTCGGGAGAAGCGCTTGCCACTTCGATGACACCGGGGATACGCAGCATCGCCGAGTGCGGCGCCGGATTGCCGGCAGCCAGAAGCGCATGGAGTCCGCCGACATCGGCGCGGGCGGGATCGGGCAACCGCGCGGTCAGCACGCGGCACACATTCGCCTGGTAGACCTCACCCGCTGCGATCCGCTCCCGGATGCGCTCCACCGACGCCAGATAGCCAGCCTCGTCCAACGATGTCGACCACTCCGACGGCCCGCGCCAGGGCCCGGCCACCTCGGCGGCGGAGCCCTCACGCCAGTCCCTGAAGCGCGCGAGCACCGGAGGGCCGTCGTAGGGAAGGGCAACGGCCCAGCGGCCTCCGCGATCGAGGACGGTGGGGTCGTCGCTCACCTCGATGAGGTCGCGCGCGACGAGGCCGCCCAGGTGGGCGGCCGGCTCAGGACCCGCGAGCGTCACGCCCCCATCCTGTCGCGTCGGGGGCGCGTTGAGGCTCACTCGGCGTGTCGGCTATCGTCTTCCCCCTGACGTCGCCTCCGGGCGATGTTCGCGCGGACGTAGCGCAGTTGGTAGCGCATCACCTTGCCAAGGTGAGGGTCGCGGGTTCGAGTCCCGTCGTCCGCTCGAAGGGTCCACGAGACCTTTCGGTGGAGTGGCCGAGAGGCGAGGCAAGGGACTGCAAATCCCTCTACACGGGTTCAAATCCCGTCTCCACCTCGCAGCACCACCAGAAC
>CAYYZU010000298.1:0-2721 GCA_964476205.1 uncultured Actinomyces sp.
CTTCAGCACCAGGATGCGGTCGTCCGCGTCGCGCGGATCACCGCGACCGTCGGTGTTGGACGTCATGAGCCACAGAGTGCCGTCCGGGAGCGCCTCGACGGTGCGCAGGCGGCCGAGATCGCCGAGGTCGAGGGCGATAGGGGTGGCGGCGCGGTCGCCTACCAGCGGCACCTGCCACACCACCTCACCGCGCAGTGAGGCGACATAGGCGACGTCATCGACGATCGCGAGGCCACTGGGTGAGGCCAGAGACGTCGGCGACCACTGTGCCTGAGGGTTGACGTATGCCGGGTCCTCGCCGGTGCCCTCGATGGTGGGCCAGCCGTAGTTGGCGCCCGCCTCGATGAGGTTGAGCTCGTCGGCGTCCTTCGAACCGAACTCGGTCGCCCACAGTCGCCCCTCGGCGTCGAAGGCAAGACCCTGCACATTGCGATGGCCCAGGCTCCACACCGGTGAACCCGCGAAGGGATTGCCGTCGGGCACCGCGCCCTCGGGATCGACGCGCAGGATCTTGCCCGCGAGCGAGTCGGGATCCTGGGCGAGTTCGGGCTGTCCGGCATCGCCGGTCGCGACGTAGAGCATGCCGTCGGGCCCAAACGCAATGCGGCCGCCGTTGTGGATGCCGGCCTTGGGGATTGCGGTGACGACATCCTCGCGAGTGCCGCCGAGGTCCTCCAGCGGCATGCGGATCACGCGGTTGTCCTCGGCCGTCGTGACATAGGCGTAGAGCCACGTGCCCGTGGGGTCGGCGGCGATGCCGAGCAGGCCGCCCTCCCCGTCCGGAGCCGCCTGGTCGATGCGCGTGGCCTCGACCTGGCTCCCGTCGTCGGCGATACGGACGATGCGCCCGGTGTCCCGCTCGCTGACGAGCGCCGATCCGTCGGGGAGCGGCACGAGGCCCCAGGGCGACACGAGCCCTGCGGTGCGATCGCCCGCCACGCTCACGACCGGCGGGGGAGCTGACGGGGTCGCTGGGACGGGCCCGGAGACCGGCGCGTCGGAGCCGCACGCGGCGAGTGAGACAGACGTGAGGACGGCGGCGATGACGACGGCGAGGCGAGGCACCCTTCCACTATGCGATGGGACCCGAGAGCGCGCGACCTGGGCGCGGCGCCGGGAGTCGGCTGTGGTGGGGTAGTCGCGTGATCGTCCTGCCGCGCGAGATCGCCGACCACGTCGGGCGCGATGACGTCGTCGTCTGGGACGGTGATCCCGCGACGCCGCCTGGGAGCACGCGCTTCTACGTGCCGTCCTACATGGCGGGGGAGTGGGCTTTCGAGTCGATGCGGCTCATGCCGGACCTCGAGGTGTGTCAGTTGCCTACGGCGGGGTTCGAGCATGCACTCGCGCACCTGCCCGAGGGCGTGACGCTCTGTAATGCCGCGGGTGTGCATGACGCCAGCACGGCTGAGCTCGCGGTTGGCCTCATCCTTGCCCGCCTGCGTCGCATCGACGACATGGCTCGCGCGATGCCAGCGGGAGAGTTCATCCACGATCGATACGACGCCCTGGCCGACAAGCGGGTGGTCATCGTGGGGGCCGGGGGCATCGGCCAGGCGCTCGCGAGGCGTCTCGAGGGCTTCGAGTGCGATGTCGCACTCGTGGGCCGCTCCGCGCGCCCCGGGGTTCACGCTCGAGACGAGCTCACGTCACTCGTCCCGCAGGCCGACGTCATCGTCATCGCCGTACCCCTCGACGACAGCACGCGCGGGATGGTGGACGCGGAGTTCCTCGCCCGCATGCAGAACGGCGCACTGCTGGTCAATGTCGCCCGTGGGCCCATCGTCGACACCGATGCACTGCTCGCCGAGGCCGGGCGCCTCTCCTTCGCCCTGGACGTCACCGATCCTGAGCCGCTCCCGCCCGAGCATCCGCTCTGGCGTGCAGCGGGAGTGCTCATCTCCCCGCACGTGGGCGGCAACACGACGGCGTTCCTGCCGCGCATCGGTCGACTCGTCCGGGAGCAGCTCCATCGCTGGGAGTCGGGGGCCGCGCTCCGCAACGTCATCGTGTCCTAGGCTTCCGGCATGGTCGATATCAAGCCCCGCAGCCGCGACGTGACCGATGGCCTCGAGCGGGCACCTGCCCGAGGCATGCTCCGCGCGGTCGGCATGGGCGACGAGGATTTCGCCAAGCCGCAGATCGGCATTGCCTCGTCATGGAACGAGATCACCCCGTGCAACCTCTCCCTCGAGCGGCTTGCTCGCTCGGCTAAGGAGGGCGTGCACGCTGCCGGCGGCTTCCCGCTGCAGTTCGGCACGATCTCGGTGTCTGACGGCATCTCCATGGGCCACGAGGGCATGCACTTCTCTCTCGTGAGCCGCGAGATCATCGCCGACTCCGTGGAGGCCGTCATGCAGGCCGAGCGCCTCGACGGGATGGTCACCTTCGCCGGCTGCGACAAGTCGCTGCCCGGCATGCTCATGGCCTCCGCCCGCCTCGACGTCGCCGCGGTGTTCGTCTACGCCGGGTCGATCCTCCCCGGCCACGTGAAACTCACCGACGGCACCGAGAAGGACGTCACGATCATCGACGCCTTCGAGGCGGTCGGGGCCTGCGCCCGCGGGCTCATGAGCCGCGAGGACGTCGACCGCATCGAGCGCGCGATCTGCCCGGGCGAGGGCGCCTGCGGCGGCATGTACACCGCGAACACGATGGCGTCCGCGGCCGAGGCGATGGGGATGTCGCTCCCCGGATCTTCGGCGCCGCCCGCGGTCGACC
>CAYYZU010000299.1:0-2678 GCA_964476205.1 uncultured Actinomyces sp.
AGCCCTACGACGTGCGCAAGGAGCAGGTGATGTCGGTGGTGCGCCAGCACTTCCGCCCGGAGTTCCTCAATCGCCTTGATGCGATGGTGATGTTCAATCCGCTCGACAAGAAGGAGCTCGAGCGCATCGCCCGTCTGCAGGTCGATCAACTCCAGCGCCGCCTGCACGATCGGCGGATCACGCTGGATATCTCCGACGAAGCCCTGCAGTGGCTCGTCAACAAGGGCTACGACCCCGCCTATGGCGCACGGCCCTTGCGTCGACTCGTGCAGACCGCGATCGGCGATCCGCTGGCCAAGGAGATCCTTGCGGGCGAAGTTCATGACGGTGACACGGTCGTCATCGGCACCGTGCCCGACGGCGCCCACCTCACGGTGACGCCGAAGCGGTAGGGCGAATCCCGCCGGTGGTCGGGGGACTACCCCCAGTTCTGACGGGCCTCGGCCACTCTCGCATGCCTGAAATGTGTGCCACGGTCAAGGGCGACCCAGTTATCGCCGGACCGGAGGACGGCCATGTTCCCTGCACCGCCTCGACTTGTCGCTGGTGTCTGTCTGATCCTGGTCAGCGTGACGGCCTGCTCGGGAGACAGCACCACGGGCGAAGCCTCTGAGCAGCCGACCGCGCTGACCGTGATCAATGGGGAAGTGCCTCCGGGCACGCCCACCAGCATGATCTCCGAGGTGACCCTGCTGGACGTGACCGAGGATGGTCGGACGACGTTCATTCGCCGCGGCACTCGCGCACCTGACACCCGATCACCCATTCACTTTCACCCCAGTGGTGGATCGACGTGCGTCGAATCGGGGCAGATGACGCTCTATCTCGAAGGTGCCGAACCACTCACGGCAAGCGCCGGCGAGTGCTACTGGATGCCCGCGGGCCTGCCGATGTCCGGTTACAACAGCGGAGACATAGACGCCGTGTTCATCGACAGCTTCACTCTCCCGGATGGGACCAGCTACTTTGATGCCGTCGAACAGGTGCAACCGATTCCCGGCCACGACGGTCACTCATCACCCTGAGTCCACCCGCTCCTGCCTCGGTCGCAGGGCAACTACGATGCTGCATGAAGGGGTCGTCCTGATGCGGCCGTTGCTGACGGACGACGCCATGCCGGGGAGGTTCACGTGAGTGTGACCCAGGGGTCGGATACCCGTGAGGTGATCACTCAGGCCGCCCTGATGTTTATCGACGAGCATGGCGTTGATGCACTCACGCTCCGCGCGCTTGGCCAGGCTGTGGGTATTCATCACACGGCGATCTACCGGCATTTCGCGAGCCGCGACGAGGTCCTGGGTGCCGTCATGGGTGTGGTGATGAGCTCGGTGATTGACGACGTATCTGCCGAGGCTGCAAATCCCCGGGACCGGCTCCTAGGTCTCATCCGGGGTCTGCGACGTGCCTTCCACACTCACCCGGGGGTCATTCGTGCGGCGCTCGTCCCAGCACCGCAGATCGCTGACACGCAGCCTGCCCAGGTCTTCTTCGGCATGGTGGTGCAGGCCCTGCGCGATGCGGGCCTCGACGGGACGGATCTGGCGATTCACGTCCGCATCCTGGAGGGCTACGCGATCGGTACGACGGTCTTCGACTTCGCCGGAGCTCCCGTGCACCTGGAATCCCGTCGACAGCGGTATCGGGCTGTCCCCGATGCGGCCTTCGAGGAGGCGAGCCGGGATGAGGGTGGCATCGATGCTCTCAACGAGGCGGCGTTCGACGCCGGACTGGTCGTCCTCGTGGATGCCTGCCTGGCGGCTGGGCGCCGGGCTCAGGAGCAAGGCCCGATCTAGTCACCAATGGTGACACCAGTGGTACCCTCCCCTCGGATCGCGAGAGGGGGCCCGGATGACCATGGAGGCCATCCGCGTCGCGCGCGTCGGGTCGAAGGTCCAGCCGCCACGTTTCGTCATCCTGTCGGCTCATCCCCTCGTGGTGGAGGCACTCATCACCCGGGTTCGCCTCGTGGTGCCCGATGCCTATATCTCGTACGCCGGACCGTCGAAGCGAGAAGCTCTGCGCTCAGCAGCCGAGGAAAGGTGTGACTGCGCCATCGTCGACCTCGAGGCCGGAGACGATTCCGCAGCCGTTGACATCCTGAGCACGTTCTCGATGTACGGCGTCCCGACAGTGGTCTTGACGGCGAGAGCGTCGACCGCTCACTGGGAGTCCTGCCTCGTCGCGGGCGCGCGGGGCTACGTCGACAAGCATGGTGACGCTCGCGATGTCTGCGATGCCGTCACCGCCGTGCTCGACGGACGCACGTGGCTTGCCAGTGAGGTTCAGGGGTCTCGATCCGAGCGACTGACCGTGTCACTCTCCGACCAGGAGCGCCGGGCTCTGGTGCTCTACGCCTCAGGGATGACCCAGGACATGGTTGCTCGCCGAATGGGCATCGCGCCCAGCACGGTCAAGCACTATCTCGACCGCGTGCGTGAGAAGTACCAGGCCGCGGGCCAGCCAGCTCGGACCAAAATCGAACTCCATGCCCGTGCTCGGGCTGATGGGCTGATCCCCTGACGGCCCGAGCACGGCACCAGCGTCATTAGCCGGCGTGAGCTTCTGAGCCCAGCTCACCACAGTGGTGTCCTGTGACATGGCCCTCACGCCCCCTTAGGGCGCCCGGGGCCATGTCGCTTCCGGGCCTTCGCTCGGGCAGAATCGCATGATGCGCGTGG
>CAYYZU010000300.1:0-2674 GCA_964476205.1 uncultured Actinomyces sp.
CACGCCGCCCTCTCAAGGCGGTAGCGCGGGTTCGAATCCCGTCGGGGCTACGCGAGCGAGACACGCGTCTCGCAGGAAAGGCCCGATCCCCGGATCGGGCCTTTCCCATTGCGCCGTTACCCTTGCACCACCCCCTAAGGAGTGGACATGGGCAAGACGCTGGCTGAGAAGGTCTGGGACGCGCACGTGGTGAGCCGTGCGGACGGTGAGCCCGATCTCCTCTACATCGACCTCCACCTCGTCCATGAGGTGACGAGCCCGCAGGCATTCGACGCGCTGCGTTCGGCGGGACGCGTCGTACGCCGCCCGGACCTCACCCTCGCGACCGAGGACCACAACGTCCCGACCATCGACATCGACAAGCCCATCGCCGACCCGATCTCGCGCGCCCAGGTCGAGGCGCTGCGCAAGAACTGCGCGGAGTTCGGGGTGCCGCTCTTCCCCCTCGGAAGCGAGGACCAGGGAATCGTCCACGTCGTGGGCCCGCAACTCGGCCTCACTCAGCCGGGGATGACGGTCGTCTGCGGCGACTCGCACACCTCGACCCACGGCGCGTTCGGCGCACTCGCCTTCGGCATCGGCACGAGCGAGGTCGAGCACGTGCTCGCCACGCAGACGTTGCCCCTCAAGCCGTTCAAGACGATGGCGATCACCGTCAACGGCCCACTGCCCGACGGCGTCACGGCCAAGGACCTCATCCTGGCCGTCATCGCGCGCATCGGCACCGGCGGTGGCCAGGGCTATGTGCTGGAGTACCGCGGCGAGGGCGTCGAAGGCCTGTCGATGGAAGGCCGCATGACGTTGTGCAACATGTCGATCGAAGCTGGCGCCCGCGCGGGCATGGTCGCTCCTGACGACACGACCTTTGCTTATCTCAAGGGCCGCCAGCACGCTCCCCAGGGCGCCGACTGGGATGCGGCCGTTGCCTATTGGAAGACCCTGCGGACTGACGCTGATGCGCGCTTCGATGCCGAGGTTGTCATCGAGGCGAGTGAACTCAGCCCCTTCGTCACCTGGGGCACCAACCCCGGGCAGGGCGTGCCGCTCGCGAGTGTCGTGCCGTCGCCGGAGGATGCCGCTGATGAGGTGGAGCGCGTGGCCATCGAGCGTGCCCTTGAATACATGGACCTCGCGCCTGGTACGCCGATCCGCGATATTCCTGTCGACACCGTCTTCGTGGGGTCGTGCACCAACGGACGCATCGAGGACCTGCGCGCAGCAGCCTCGATCCTCGCGGGTCGCAAGGTGGCCGACGGCGTGCGCATGCTCGTCGTCCCCGGTTCCGTCAAGGTGCGCCTCCAGGCAATGTCGGAGGGCCTCGACCAGGTGTTCATCGATGCGGGTGCCGAGTGGCGCGAGGCTGGCTGCTCCATGTGCCTGGCGATGAACCCCGACAAGCTCACTCCGGGGGAGCGCAGCGCGTCGACCTCTAACCGCAACTTCGAAGGGCGCCAGGGTCCCGGCGGTCGCACCCACCTCGTGTCCCCGCAGGTGGCCGCCGCGACAGCAGTCTCGGGCCACTTCGCCTCGCCTGCCGACCTGGCCTGAGTAGGGAGTCCCCATGGAAGCCTTCACCGTGCACACGGGAACTGCTGCGCCGCTGCGTCGCAGCAATGTCGACACGGACCAGATCATCCCGGCGGAGTACCTCAAGCGGATCACACGCCATGGATTCGAGGACGGACTCTTCAGCGCCTGGCGCAGCGATCCTGCATTCGTGCTTAACCAGCCGGAGTACTCCGGTGTCTCGGTGCTCGTCGCTGGCCCGGACTTCGGCACTGGCTCCTCGCGCGAGCACGCCGTGTGGGCTCTGCAGGACTACGGCTTCAAGGTCGTGATCTCGTCGCGCTTCGCCGACATCTTCCGTGGCAACTCCGGCAAGGCCGGGCTCCTCACCGCGCTTGTCGACCAGGACACCGTGGAGCAACTGTGGGCGCTCATCGAGGCTGATCCCACGACTGCTGTCACGGTCGACCTCGAGGCACAGACGGTGAGCGCGGGCGACCTCGTGGCTCCCTTCGACGTCGACCCCTACGTGCGCTGGCGACTTCTCCAGGGCCTCGATGACATCGGGATCACCCTGCAGAAGGACGATGCGATCGCGGCTTTTGAGTCGTCGCGGCCCGTCTACTCCCCGACGACAATCGGCTGATCTCTGACCGACACGCGCAAGCCCGCCGATGGCGGAAATCGCTTGCCGTACTAGGGTGATGTACGTCGCCGGTCGCGGGACCGGCCTACCGATCTGAGGATCGGTCCGACTTCCCTCCGGAGGGGACTTAAGTGAACAAGCAGGAACTCATCGACTCGGTGTCCACGCAGCTCGGACACAGCAAGCGCGATGTCGCCAACGTTATCGAGACGGCCCTGGACGAGCTCAAGCGTGCAGTTGCGCGTGGCGAGAAGGTCGCCCTCGCCGGCTTCGGCGTCTTCCAGCGCCATGACCGCAAGGCCCGCACCGGCCGCAACCCCCAGACGGGTGAGACGGTGCAGATCAAGGCCACCAAGCTTCCGAAGTTCCGCCCGGGTGCGGAGTTCAAGGCCGTCGTGTCCGGTGCCAAGAAGGCTGCCCCGGCCAAGAAGGCTGCGAAGAAGGCTCCGGCCAAGAAGGCCGCCCCCGCCAAGAAGGCTCCGGCCAAGAAGGCTCCGGCCAAGAAGGCTCCGGCCAAGAAGG
>CAYYZU010000301.1:0-1617 GCA_964476205.1 uncultured Actinomyces sp.
ACCAAGGGCCTGTGCGGGGCATGCCGAACTCCGTCTTTGCCACGTGGCCATCGTCGGGACGCCCCCCAGCGAGTGGAATCGTCGTATGCCTCGCGGTGGATCGACTGCCCGCCTGTGGACAACTTCATTCGATGTCCCCTGGCTGCACTTAGCCTCCGGGCATGGCATTCGGCTGACGACACTCCTGCGGACCGTGATCGATATCGCTCCGATGGTGGACGGGGATCAACTCGAGATCATGGTCCAGGACTGTCTCGAGCGAGGACTCTTCACCGTCGAGGAGGCGTGGGCACGGATCGCCGAGCCGGACATGCTGGTTGATCCCGGAGCGATAGCTCTAGTGCACCTGCTCAGCGAGTGGGACTAGGTAGCGCGGATCTCCGCGCGGCGGTCGCTAGGCCTGCCCTTGGCGTATTCATCGCCTATCCCGTCGAAGCGGATCCACACACGCACGCCCTGGGCTGACAGGTACTGCGCGACCGTGCGCGCCCGCTGCAGGGAGAGACTGGCCGGAGTGCCGCGCTCGTCTCCCGCGTGGCCGGTGACGTAGGCGGAGGCAAGGGCGGCCTTGAGTCTCGTCGCCGTGGCACGCAGTTGCGCCTTGTCGCTGGCATCGAGTCGGGCGGACCCCTTGGCGAAGCCGATCGGCTTGCCCACGCGCGTGCCGATGTAGCGCTGGCCCGGCGTACCGCTCAGGGTGCTCGCCCGGACCAGTGGGCTCGTGATCGATGCTCCGGGAGAGACGCCGTTGGCGTTGATGTTGTAGGCCGTGACGGTGAAGCCGGGTCCGACGTAGGGAACCTGCACGTCGGCGCGGACTTCGCCGGCCGGTGTCGTGACGGTGACTCGTGCAGCGACTCGGGCGTCGCGGTCTCGGACGGTGACCACCGTCCCCTGCACGCTGATCCCCGCGGCGCCGTCGGGCAGCACGACCTCCACGCGCGTGCCTTCGCGGACCCGCGTTGTGGTGCTCACGCTCACCGGTGCGGGCGGCAGCCCGGAGTAGCCATCGGGTGCCGGGATGACCACCCCGTCGAGCGACTTGTCCGTCGGGGTCGGCGTGGGAGTCGGAGTAGGTGTGGGAGTCGGCGTGGGAGTCGGGGATGGAGTCGGCGTGGGCGTCGGACTCGGTGTGGGCGTAGGTGTCGGTCGAGGAGGTCGCGGTGTGGGCGAGGCCTGAGGAGTAACCGCGCTCGATGCCGCAGATGCAGCTCCCGGCCCCGCCGCGTTGGTCGCCGTGACGGTGAAGGTGTAGCTCGTGCCGTTGGCCAGGCCCGTGACAGTGCAGGACGTGCTGGCGGTGGTGCAGACAGCGCCGCCTGGACTTGCCGTCGCGGTGTAGGCCGTGATCGCACTGCCACCCGTGCTGGCCGGGGCGTTCCACGACACGCTCGCCTGGGAGTCGCCTGCGGTCGCGCTGACGCTCGTCGGCGCCCCGGGGACCGTGAGGGGTGTGACCGATGTCGATGCGGTGGCCGTGCCCGAGCCGGCCGCGTTGATCGCGCGCAATTGCACGGCGTAGGTCGTGCCGTTGGTCAGGCCAGTGATGGCCAGGGGGCTTGCCGTGCTCAGCGGGCTGCGCGTCGTCCACGTTGCACCGCCGTCAGTGGAGTACGC
>CAYYZU010000301.1:1627-2652 GCA_964476205.1 uncultured Actinomyces sp.
GACGCTGCCGGTGTCGGCGACAGAGGTGGACCAACTCGTGCCGTCGGTGGACTGCTCGATGGCATAGCCGGTGATCGCACTTCCTCCGTCGCTTGCCGGTGCCGTCCACGACAGGCTGACCTGCGCGTCGCCCGCAGACCCGTTGACTCCTGTAGGGGCCCCGGGAGTGGTGCGCGGAGTGACGGACACCGCCGAGGATGCGGTGCCGGGACCCGAGGAGTTCACCGCCTGGAGCACGACCTGATAGGTGGTGCCGTTAGTCAGTCCCGGGATCGTCACCGGGCTGGTCGTGTCGTCCGGACTCAGGGCCGTGAAGGTCGCACCATTGTCCGTGGAGTAGCGGTAGTTCGTGATGGTTGAGAAGCCATCCGATCCGGCCGTAAAGGTGATCGTCGCCGAGGAATCGCCGGCGCTGGCATTGAGCGACGTGGGTGCAGCGGCGGTGGTCGGGAACCGATACACCGCACCGCTGAGCGCTGCGCATGTGCTGTCGTTGTATCCGCGACCGGCCACGAGCACTGCATCCGAGTTGGCTGTCGTCGACGGGGAAGCCGCGATCGCCCACGGATAGGAGTTGCAGGGGATCAGCGGCGTGCCCACCGAGGATATGACCGTATTGTCTGACGTCCGCACTTTGAGGATCGTGGGGTTGCGGGAGAATTCTCCCCGGTATGCAAGGTAGGCGAAGGCGCCATCGGCGCTGATGGCGACATCGCGTGTGCCCGATCCACCGTCCCCGGTGATAGCGCTGACGGCGTTGGTCGCGAGATTGAGCCGACGGAAGGAGGCCTGATTGGCGCGTGCGTAGTACGCAAAGCTGCCATCGGGTGAGATCGCGATGCCGTGGCTGCCAGACTCGTTGGTGCCCGGGATAGTCGTGGGGGTGCAGGATCCACCACAGGTGCGTGCACTGATGAGCCTGTAGATCTCCGATCCCTCGGCCGATATGAGCAGCGTGCTGTCGTCGGCGGTCACCGCGATTCCCTGGGCCCAGATGTTCGACCCGGGACCGGCCCAGATCTGGC
>CAYYZU010000302.1:0-2639 GCA_964476205.1 uncultured Actinomyces sp.
AGGGTGACGCGGGTGATCCGCTGCCCCACGGGCAGATCCGGGTCGAAGGCGAATCGGAAGCCGGCGATCTGGGGGAAACGACCGTCGGAGGGGTAGCCCGAGACGCCGTTCTCGAGTGCCAGCCAGAGGTCGGCACCGGAGATCCGGGTCGTGGCCGCGCTGTTGCCGAAGGGGAAGACGGACACGACGTCACCGAGTGTCACGTCGTACGGCCCGCTCGACCCTGGTGCGGGTCGGACGAGGGTGGGATCCCCCGGGGTGTACTTGCTCGCGGGGAGGGTGTCGCGGATCCCGCCGCCGTTGAGGAAGGCGAGCTGGGTGCCGTAGGTGCGGCGTACGACCTCCGCGGAGTAGGTGCCCATAGGTGTCTCGCCCGAGCGCTCGACGGGGGGCACGCCGCCCCGGGGGAAGACGTCCGCGACGACGCCGACGCGCACATCGAGCTGGGCCCGAGTCTGCTCGACGTATCCGTCGACCAGTTCCTGGACCACGGGGTCGGGGGCGATGCCGGCCATGTTGGCGACCGTGACGGGCTCGGTGTCAGCACCCACTACGCGACCTGCGCGGGTGTCCACACACACCTGGGTGCGTGAGTACTCGAACCCGGAGTTGGGCACCTGGGCGACGAACGTGTCCCGGACGTAGGACATGTACTCCTGGTGCGTGTGACCGCCGTAGACGATGTCGGCTCCTCGCAGGTTGCGCGCGACCTGGAGCAGGCGTCCCTTGGGTCGGCCGTCGACGTTCATCGACCAGCCCTGGTGCGCGAGGACGATGACCACCTCCGCGCCCTGGTCTCGGACCCGGTCGATGGCGCGCTGCACGCCACGGGTGGAGGCTGAGATGGTCACGTCCTGCCCCGTGTCCGGGTCCCTGAGGTTGCCGGGGGCCACGACCTCGGGAGTGTCCTCGGTGTTCATCCCGACGATCCCGATCGTCACGCCGCCGCGACGCAGCAGCACCGAGTCGCGCACCTGCTTCTGCTTGCCGGCAAGGGGCTTCAGGGAGTTGTAGTTGGACACGACCCACCGGAAGTTCGAGGCGTCGATGATGCGGCGCAGGTGCTCCAGGGGGCGGTCGTGCTCGTGGTTGCCGAAGGATGAGACGTCCAGGCCCATGAGGTTGAGGGCCTTGATCGTGGGGAATTCCTCGAAGAGTGCGGAGACGGGCGGTGCGCCGCCAATGTTGTCTCCGGATGACACCGTGAGGGTGTGGGGCACGCGTGCGCGGTCCTGCTGCCAGGCACTGGCGAGCACGCCGGCCCCGGCGGCCGAGGACGAGGCCTGGATGGCACCGTGGAAGTCGCTGAGCTGCAGGAGTTGGAGGTTCACGTAGCGCGCCGAGGCACGCCCGGTGACGTCGATCGGGTCGGCACTGCCCGCGTCGGAGAATCCGTAGGCGTTGACCGCCTCGACCCGGGGAGTGATGACCGCCTGGCCCGCGACCACCGGCAGGACCGCGGACGTGGCGCCTGCGGGGGCGACGACGGGGCAGGAGCCGGGCCCCGCGTGGATCGAGTAGCGGGGGATGGGCGGATTGGCAGCCACGGGGGCCCAGGAGACGCGTACGCCGCCCGAGACGGCCGTGGCGGTCACCTGGGTGGGTGGCGTGGGCTTGGCGAAGACGGGCACGTCCTCGCGGGTGGAGGGGGCGCCAGGGCTAGATGGATCCGAAGCCTCGCTGATGGCGCTTGCGGGCAGCGCTGCCCCGGTGAGTCCCGCGAGGGCGATGGCCGAGGCGGCGAGAGCGAGAGTGCGGCGGTGTGTGACCCGGTGTCCCATGGGCCGGGACGCTAGCAAGGAACTCGGCGGGATGCCCAAACAGCGGACCGCCCCGGCGCCGTGAGGCGGCCGGGGCGGTCGAGGGCTGTGCGAGGCAGGGCTAGAGGTTGCCCCCGCGCTCCTCGAGCTGCTCGCGGTTGGTGGCGGGCTCGCCCGCCGTGTGGAGGATGCCGCCGTGGAAGGGCACCATCACGGTCTCGTCCTCGTCGTACTCGTGCAGGGGAGCCTCGAGTGCGGCGTCGTGGGCGACGTGCGCCTGACCCGCGTCGATCTCTGCACGGGTCGGGGGCACGATGTCGTCGGCGTAGAACCAGCGCGAGAGCTTGTAGCGGAGCATGTCGCGGCGGTAGTGCTTGTTGGCCACGCCGTTGGCATCGACTCGCTCGGGAGCCGGCAGGGGGGCCCGGTAGGCCTCGATGGCTGACTCCAGGACGGCGCGCTCCTTGACCGTGAGCGGCTCGTGCACCTCGATGAACTCGCCGTGCGGCAGCCGCAGGATCCGACCGGACTCGTAGCCGTGCAGCATCTTCTCGCGATCCTTGCGCTGCAGACCGATGCAGATACGGCGCGTGATGAGGAACGCAATGGGCGGCAGCACGATCACGGCGATGCGTAGGAACCAGATGATCGAATTGATCGACAGGTCGAACGTGATGGCGATGATGTCGTTGCCGCCGCCGATGAAGAGGAGGAAGTAGAACGTGATCGCCATGACGCCGATGGCAGTGCGCGTGGGGGCGTTGCGCGGCCGATCGAGCAGGTTTTGATCCCGCTTGTCACCGGTCACCCAGGCCTCGAGGAACGGGTAGAGCGCGGCGACCGTGAAGACGATGCCTGGGATGATCACCGAGGGGATGA
>CAYYZU010000303.1:0-2631 GCA_964476205.1 uncultured Actinomyces sp.
CTCGTCGTGCAGAAGTACGGCGGCTCCAGCGTCGCCAACGCTGAGAGCATCCGCCGGGTTGCCGCGCGCATCGTCGCCACTCACCGCGCCGGCCACGGCGTTGCAGTCGTCGTCTCCGCCATGGGCGACACCACCGACGAACTTCTCGACCTGGCCGAGCAGGTCTCACCCAAGCCACCCGGCCGGGAGCTCGACATGCTCCTCACTGCGGGCGAGCGCATCTCCATGGCGCTGGTCGCCATGGCCATCAACGACCTGGGCGAGGAGGCTCGCTCCTACACCGGATCGCAGGCGGGACTCATCACCGACTCCTCGCATGGTGCCGCTCGCATCATCGACGTGACTCCCGGCCGCATCCAGGAGGCGCTCGCCGCGGGTGCGATCCCGATCGTCGCCGGCTTCCAGGGCGTCGCGCAGGACACCAAGGACATCACCACCCTGGGTCGGGGCGGCTCCGACACGACGGCGGTCGCGCTGGCCGCGGCGCTCGGCGCCGACGTGTGCGAGATCTACACCGATGTCGACGGTGTCTTTAGCGCCGACCCTCGAGTCGTGCCCAAGGCACGTCAGCTCGACGTCGTCACCTACGAGGAGATGCTGGAGCTGGCCGCGGCCGGCGCCAAGGTGCTCCACCTGCGTTGCGTTGAATATGCGCGCCGCTTCGATCTGCCCATCCACGTGCGGTCGTCCTTCTCCGACCGCGAGGGCACCCTTGTCCTGTCCGAGGCCGCGATCGCGGCCCGAATCGCCGCGGGAGACACCATGGAGCAGCCGATCATCTCCGGTACAGCCGCAGACACCAATGACGCCAAGGTCACGGTCGTCGGCGTACCTGACCGTCCCGGCGAGGCCGCGGCAATCTTCAGTGCCCTCGCCGATGCCGGCATCAACATCGACATGATCGTGCAAAACGTCTCGGCCGCATCGACGGGTTTGACCGACGTCACCTTCACCTGCCCCCAGGGCTCGGTGGGCAAGGCGACAGAGGCGCTCGCTGCCGTCAAGGAGCGCATTGGATTCGCCGATCTCCTCACTGATGAGGGAATCGCGAAGATCTCCCTCGTCGGGGCCGGAATGCGCTCGCACCCGGGTGTCTCCGCCACCTTCTTCAAAGCCCTGGCCGACGCCGGCGTCAACGTCGAGATGATCTCGACGTCGGAGATCCGCATCTCCGTCGTTACTCGGGCTGATGCTGCGCAGCAGGCCGTGCAGGCCCTGCACACGGCCTTTGGCCTGGATGCCGACGGCGAGGCCGTCGTCTACGCCGGGACCGGCCGCTGATGGCCCGCACCGATCTCACCGTCGCGGTTGTCGGCGCCACCGGGCAGGTGGGCAGTGTCATGCGTCGCCTCCTGGAAGAGCGTGACTTCCCCGTGGGGCGCATCCGCTACATCGCCTCCGCGCGTTCGGCGGGCACGACCCTGCCGTGGAAGGGCACCGAGGTCGTCGTCGAGGACATCGCTACCGCAGACCTGTCAGGAATCGACATCGCGCTCTTCTCGGCTGGCGGCAGCACCTCCAAGGAGCACGCTCCGCGTTTCGCGGAGGCGGGGGCCGTCGTGATCGATAACTCCTCTGCGTGGCGCATGGATCCCGACGTACCGCTCATCGTGAGCGAGGTCAATCCGGACGCGCTCGGCCAGATGCGCAAGGGCATCATCGCCAACCCCAATTGCACGACGATGGCCGCGATGCCCGTGCTCATGCCGTTGCATCGCGAGGCAGGGCTGCAGAGGCTCGTCGTGAGCACCTTCCAGGCGGTGTCCGGCAGCGGGCTCGCGGGTGTCGAGGAGCTCGACTCGCAGATCCGGGCTGTCATCGACTCCGATATCACCTCGCTCACGCATGACGGCTCCTCAATCAACTTCCCTGAGCCCAAGAAGTACGTGCGCACCATTGCCTTCGATGTCATCCCGCTCGCGGGCTCGATCGTGGATGACGGTCTTGGTGAGACCGACGAGGAGAAGAAGCTGCGTAACGAAAGCCGCAAGATCCTTGGCATACCCGACCTGCTCGTGTCGGGCACCTGTGTGCGCGTGCCGGTCTTCACTGGGCACTCGTTGTCGATCAACGCGGAGTTCGAGCGCCCCCTGAGCGCGGAGCGCGCCACCGAGATCCTTTCCACGGCGGATGGGGTAGTGGTGACCGACGTCCCGACTCCGCTTCAAGCGGCGGGCGCAGACCCCTCCTTCGTGGGCCGCATCCGCCCCGACGAGGGCGCGCCGGCTGGCCGCGGCCTGGCGATGTTCGTGAGCAACGACAACCTGCGCAAGGGCGCGGCGCTCAACGCCGTGCAGATCGCCGAGCTGCTGGTCGCTCGGGGCTAATCCCCGCCTAGGAGACCGGCTTGGCCTCGGCAGAGGCGACGTAGGGGCACGACCTGCGCGCGGGCGGAAGCTGCCATTGTGCTGGAGCCCGAAGAAAGCCTGCCCGCCGCAAGGCTGGCGCTCCATGCCGCCAGCATTGCTCTTGCCGATGCACTCGGCGCCTATGGCCCACCCGATATTCCGCTGATTTTTGAATGGCCCTGCACGCTCCGCCTCAATGGCGCCGTGGTCGGGCAGGCCCGGCTTGGCCTGCCGCCCGGCGCGTCTGCTGATGTCGTGCCGCCCTGGTTGGTGGTTGGGATGG
>CAYYZU010000304.1:0-2613 GCA_964476205.1 uncultured Actinomyces sp.
GGCTTCTCCAAGGCCACCCTGTCCGGTGTGCTCACCACTCTCGAGGGTCGCGGCCTCGTCGAGCGCTCGCGCAGCGAGACGGACGGTCGCCTCGTCGACGTCGCGCTCACCCCGGCGGGCGAGAAGCTCATGCGCGGGCTCTTCCCGAAGTTCAACGCCGAGGAGCGCGCGATCACGCGCCACGTCGACGACCTTGGCAGCGCCGCGGCCATGCTGCGCGCGCTCACCCTCGCGACGGAGTAGCCGCGCTTACGGGAGGTAGTTCTCGTATACCGCCAGCGGGGGGCCGTTGCTCTCGACCTTGAAGGCCAAGCCCTCCGACTTGGTGCTGAGTCGGCCGAGGCCCTTGGACACCGACTCGCGAGCGCCGTTGCTGAACGCCGGGCTCTCCTCGATCACCACGCTGAAGCTCACGCTGCTCCGCGCGGACGGCAGGCTGCGCAGGCTCGCATGCGGGCCCGTCCCGATCTCGAAGGGCAGATCGACACGCGCGGGCCGGAACACGCTCTTGACGTAGCGGACCAGCTTGGTGCCGATACGGGCGGCGAACTTCACCACGGGGATGCCGATGAGGACAACTGTCTCGATGAGCTGCGCCACGGCGGCCACCATGCGAATGGTGTCGAGCCCCGCGCTGGGCTCCTCCTGCAATCGCATCGATTGCTCCTGGGCCTTGCCCGCGAGGTAGGAGATGGCGTAGGACGCGCCCACGGACACCGCCGTCCAGGCGAACCACGCCGTGAGCCCCGCGCCAGTCGCGGGGGCGAGGAAGGGCGCGGCGATATCGATCGCGATCGCCGCCACGACGAGGACAACCGACACGATCTGCCAGAACCAGCTCCACTCGTTGGCCTGGCCGGTGCGATCGACGCCGTTGACCGGGTCGGCAGGGGTGTAGGAGTAGAGGTTGGTGCCCGCATCCACGAGCGGATCAGGTGCGAGGAACTCCCCGAGCGCGGGGAGATAGGGGCGCGCGCCGAGCAGGGAGATCGACGAGGTTCCCTGCAGGGTCTCGTGCCGGTTGGTCATCTGCCAGGCGTACGTCGGCGCCGCCGATCCGGTGATCGCGGGCGTCGCGAGCGGCTCGCCGTACGGCCCGAAGCGCGAAGCGAGCCCCACCCCCACGGGCGCCGCGGTTCCCGAAACTGAGCTCACCGCGAGCGTCGGCACTGCGAAGGTGGCGACCGCCGCACCCTGGAGATCGGCGACCGTGAGCGTCGGCGTGCCGCCTGCCGGGACCGACACGCGCGCACCGCCCGGCAGCGGGTAGGTGAGCTCGGCAACACCCGAAACCTCGTCACCCTCGAGGCCGAGGACGACGGTGGGACTTGCCGAGGACAGGCCGGTATAGGAGTAACGCACCCGCTCGGCGCCCTGCGGGGTCGTCACCGTCTTGTCGACGAGGCGTCCACCGTACGTCGACAGCACCGTCGCCACGAGATCGGAGACCGACCCTTCCGCGACACGAGCCACCTGCGTGCCCGACCCCCAGGTGAGCTCAAGTGGTCGCGCGGCGTCGCGTACGGCAACGACACGGCCGAGCGCGTCGTGCTCGAGAGTCGCCTGAGCCTTGCCGCCCGAATCACCGGTGACGAGCGGATCCGTGGTCGACACGAGGCGCCCGCGTGCATCGTGGCAGGTGACGTAGGCAACGCCATTGCGCGAGCCGCCCGTGCGCAGCGCGTCGGCGGCTGCGCCTGCATAGGCGCCCCCGCAGGACGCATCCTGACTGCGCGCGTAGGCGTAGGACAGCGATGTCCGCGTGGTGTCCCCGCCCTGCGGCATCGTCGTGATGCGGGTGTCGGTGAGGCGACCGGCCTCGTCGTAGGAGTAGGTCCGCGTCTCCTTGTCGGGCGACGCACCCGCGGTCGGCACAGCGAGAAGCGACCCGCTGGCGATGCGGCCGAAATCGGTGAAGGTGATCTCGGAGGAGTACCTCGCGCCACTGCCGGAGAAGGCCACGGAGTTGGGGCGCCCATTGCTGTCGTAGTTCAGCCCCATGCGTGCGGCACCGCCGGCGAAGCTCACCGACTGCACCTCCCCGGTGCCGGACCCGTAGGTCACGTCCGCGGCCGGGACGCCGTTGACGGTGACGCCCGTGAGGGCGGCGTCGGTTGACCTGTAGGCGTAGCCGAAGGTGAGCACGGGCGCGGACTGACCCGCGACGGTGATCGCCACCGTCTGCGGATCCCCCGTGGCGGTGTACGTCGTCACCGTGGTGCTGCCCGCCTCATCGACGTAGCGCACCGTCTTGCCCCTGAGGTCGACGGTCGTCGTCGACGTCACCGTGACCCCGGGATCGACCGGTGCCGCCTCGCCGTGGGTCACGGTCTGCCGGATGGTGAGCGGATCGCCGCCGATGCCGAACTCGTTGATGACGCTCTCGATGAGTTGGCCCGCATCGTCATAGGACGCAGAGGACTTCAGGCTGCCGTCGTCGACGTACGTCGTGCACACGGTCTCGCGCCCGCCGTCGCGCCCGGTCGTGACGGAGGCCAGCTCGCGGCCGTTCATGTCGTGGTACCAGGTGATGGTGGAGCCGTCTTGGCGCGTGATCGACTTCGCCTGGCCGGACGCCACCGCGGTGCCCGTGCAGGGACTCGGCAGCGGGAT
>CAYYZU010000305.1:0-2600 GCA_964476205.1 uncultured Actinomyces sp.
GCCGCGTCCAACGCCCGCTTCGGGCAGACCGGTCCCAAGGTCGGCTCCTTCGACGGCGGCTACGGATCCGGCCTGCTGGCGCGCACCATCGGGATGAAGCGCTCGCGCGAGGTGTGGATGCTGTGCCGTCAGTACGGAGCGGAGCAGGCCTTCGACTGGGGGCTCGTCAACGCCGTCGTCCCGATCGCTGACCTCGAGCGCGAGACCGTCGACTGGGCCCGGCAGATGCTGTCGCTGTCGCCGCTCGCCTTGCGCATGCTCAAGGCCTCGCACAATGCGGCCGATGACGGACTCGCCGGCGTTCAGCAGCTGGCGGGTGACGCGACCCTGCTCTTCTACATGACAGAAGAGGCTCAGGAGGGTCGCGATGCCTATGCGCAGCGTCGCTCGCCCGACTTCGCGAAGTTCCCGCGCCGCCCCTGATCGACGTGGACGTCAGCCTCTCCGACATCCTGCGCGATGCCGTTCCCTATGCCCTGCCGCTCACTCGGCGCTTCCGGGGCATCACGGTGCGCGAGGGTCTGCTGATCCGCGGCTCGAGTGGCTGGGGCGACTTCGCGCCCTTCGATGACTACGCCCCGCGCGGCTGCGCACTGTGGCTGGCATCAGCGGTGGAGGCGGCCTTCGGATCGTGGCCGGAGCCGCGGCGCGAGATTGTGCCGGTCAACGCCATCATCCCCGCCGTGTCGGCGCAGGACGCCGCCGCACTTGCACGCCAGGCGGTGCTGGAGCACGGCTGCACGACCATCAAGGTCAAAGTCGCGGCGATGGGAGAGGTGCTCGCCGATGACGAGGCGCGCGTCGCGGCCGTGCGCGATGCGGCCGACAGTGCCCTGGCGTCATCAGGCGGGGGCACCGCGAGCATCCGACTCGACGCGAATGGCGGCTGGTCGGCGGACGATGCTGCGCGTGCGCTCGGCCGTCTCGGTGCCTACGGCATCGAGTACGTCGAGCAGCCGTGCGCGACGGTCGACGAGACCCTGATCCTCCGGCGCGCGCTCGATATCCCGATCGCCCTGGATGAGTCGGTGCGCTTCGGTGATCCGCGTGCCTTCGAGGCCGCGGACATCGTCATCCTCAAGGCCGCGCCTCTCGGCGGCGTGGCCGCGGCGCTGGAGTTGGCTCGCTCCTGGGGCGGTCCTGTCGTGGTGAGCGGCTCCCTGGATTCGGCCGTCGGACTCGCGAGCGGACTGGCCCTCGCGGCGGCGCTCACCGGCGATCCGCCCGCCTGTGGTCTCGGCACCGGCACTCTCCTCGCCCGTGATGTCATCGCTCCGCCGCTCGTGCCCTTCGACGGGCACATGCCCGTGGAGCGGATCGCCCCCGACCTTGATGCGCTCATGGCCGCACGCGATCTCATCGGCGATCAGCGCGCGCGGTGGTGGCGTCAGCGCCTCGCGGACGCGTGGGAGGCCGGCGGTGCCGGGCTCGTCGAAGCAATGGATGCGTGAGAGCCTTCCCACATGCCCGTCCCCTCGCCCCGGGTGGCCGTTGCGATCGTCGAGGAGTTGATCGCAAGCGGCGTGCGCGATGTCGTGTTGGCTCCTGGCTCGCGATCTGCGCCGCTGGCCCTTGCACTCGCCGATGCGGAGCGACAGGGCGCGGTGCGACTGCACGTGCGCATCGATGAGCGCAGTGCGGCTTATCTCGCGCTCGGCCTTGCGCGCGGCTCGGGATCACCCGTGGCCGTCGTGACCACATCCGGCACCGCAGCGGTCAACCTCCATCCGGCAATCGTCGAAGCGGCGTACTCCGGCGTCCCCATCGTCGCGGTGACAGCGGATCGCCCCGGTGCTATGCGGGGGAGCGGGGCCAACCAGACGATCGACCAGCGCGACCTCTTCGGTGACGACGTGGTTGCGTGCCTCGATCTCGAGGGCCTCGACGAAGCTGAACTCCGCCGCGTGGTCGCTGACGCACTCGATCTCGCGGTGGGCGATCAGCCTGGGCCGCTCCACCTCAACGTCCCCCTCAGCGAGCCGCTGGTGGCGACGGGCGCCCACGCCATCGGCGAGGTGCAGGCGCGCACGCGGGATCCGCTGTCGACGCGAGAGCGCCCAGCCATGTCGACACTGCTCCCCGAGGGGGTGAATGCCACCCGGGGCCTGCTCATCGCGGGCGACTTCGATGATCCTGTCGTGCGCGCGGATGCCGCTGCTCTCGCGGAGTCCCTGGGCTGGCCCATCGTGAGCGAGCCGTCGGGCAACCTCTCCTCGCATCCGCAGGCGCTGCGTCACGGACCGATGCTGCTCGGCTCCGCTTCAGGCCTGGACCTCGCTCCAGACGTGGTGGTGACGGTTGGTCGCGTGGGTCTGCATCGATCGGTGTCGGCTGTCATCCGCTCTGCGCGCGCGCACATCGCGGTGGATGTCCCGCCCCGACTCGGCCGTGTCGATCCACTGCGGACGGCCAGCGTGGTCGTCGACGCGGTGCCCGATGCCGGTGACGTCATCCCGGATCCTGCGTGGGCAGCGCGCTGGGCCGCGGCCGATGTTGCCGCAGCGCAGGCTGTCGGCAGTTCACTGGACACCGGGCAGCTCACGGGCCCGGCGGCCGCGCGCATCGTCGCGCAGCACGCAGGACCCGAGGACCTGCTCGTG
>CAYYZU010000306.1:0-2591 GCA_964476205.1 uncultured Actinomyces sp.
GCCCAGGCCGGCATGCGCCGCGCCCACAGCAGGATCGCGCCCATCGTGAGCCCGACCGGGATGAGATCCCAGTTGATGAGACCGGCCAGGATGCTCGCCGGCGCGAGAGCGATCATCGCCGCACCCCACGGCCGCGCGCGCACGATCAGCGTCGACGGCCGCCTGGCGTGTCCTCATGGGGCGGAGACCGCCGTGGTCGACGACGGACGGGGGCTCATCGAGCATGCTCCGCACGGGCTCGGATCGCGCATGCTCGACCAGCTCTGCCTCGAGTGGCTTCGGGCAGCGGTGTCGTCCGGCACGGGCAGTCGCGTGGTCGCACTCATCGCCGTGGATGCCGGCAGAGGCCTGCCCACCGATGACGCTGAGGTCATCGGCGCATGAGGCATGCACAGCTGAGAGCTGGGATCCTGGCCCTGGGATCCGTGCTCCTCGCAGCATGCGGGCAGGCGGCCCCGACGATCGACTCGGGCGTGCGCAGCGACTACGAGTCGGCGTTCCTCCAACCAGGCGATGACCTCTTCGTCGTGCAGTTCACCGACAAGGCCGACCTCGCTGGACTCGACGCCATCACCGACTGGGATGAGCGCGGGCGCGAGGTCGTGCGCAGACTCCAGGAGACAGCGTCCGCATCGCAGGCGGACTCCATGGCTGCCGCCGATGCCGCGGGTGCGCGCTATGTGTCGCTATGGATCTCCAACTCCCTTGTCTTCGCCGGCACGGAGCAGCTCGGCAATGAACTCGCGAAGTTGCCCGGCGTGCAGAAGGTGTGGAAGGAGGACGTGCCCGACGGGATCGACGACCCCGAGTCGACGTCACCACCCTTCCCCGAGCCCGGTGACGGCGGTTGGGAGGTGGATGCCCTCGGGGTCAACGAGGTGCACGCCGAAGGTATCGACGGCGCGGGCGTGACCATCGGGATCATCGACACCGGCGTGGCCTTCGAGCATGAGTCACTCGTAGGCGGATACCGCGGGCGCGACGGCAACCACGACTACGACTGGTGGAGTCCGCTGCGTGCCTACCGCGAGAAGCCGGTCGACCTGGCCGGTCACGGCACAGCCGTCGCGGGTCTCGCGGTCGGCGATGTCATCGGGGTCGCCACGGGGGCCGAGTGGATCGCCGGCATTGCCTGCACCGAGGGAGGCTGCCCTCTCTCGGGGGTCGTCCACGCCATGCAGTTCATGCTGGCGCCGACCACGCTCGACGAGCAGGATCCGCGACCCGACCTCCGCCCGCAGATCATCAACTCCTCCTAGGTCCGCAGCGCGGACGACGAGCCGATGAAGCGTGCGAGCGAGGCCTTGGCGGCGTCAGGGATCCTCCAGGTCTACGCCGCGGGCAACGACGGCCCCGAGTGCGCGACGGCAAGCCCGGCCGGTGAGGGTGACTCCTTCCTCAGCGTGGGAGCGACGACCCAGGAGGGCGAGCTCGCCAGCTTCTCCTCGCGGGGCCCGGCCACCGACGGACGTATCGCGCCCGACGTGGTCGCACCCGGTGACAACGTGGTCACAGCCACCATGGATGGCGCCTACCAGGCGATCTCCGGCACCTCATTCGCCGCGCCACTCGTCGCGGGGGTTGCCGCACTCATGCTGCAGGCCAACCCGGCTCTTGTGGGCCAGCCTGACGAGGTGACCCGACTGATGCGCGAGACGGCGCTGCCGCTGGGCGATCTGCAGTGCGGCGCCCCACCGGACGCCGTCGATGGAGTTCCCAATGACGCGACGGGTTGGGGATTCGTGGCGGCTCCCCTGGCCGTCGACGCAGCGCGCGCGTGGACGCCTCGCCCCTAGGCCATCAGACCGGACAGAGCGTCCGCTTCGGCGGCAGCACGCCCTTGAGCAGGAGCGCGTCCACCGCACTCGTCACGCACCTGCCCCCGCGATCCCCGTCGTAGGCGAGGTGGCCGTCGCCCTTCCACTCCAGGTAGTACCCCTGCTCGAGCATCCCGCTGAGGCTCCGCGCCCACTGCACAGGTGTGGCCGGATCGTGGGTGGTCCCGATGACCAGGATCGGACCGGAGCCTGCCGCCGTCAGTCGGCTCGGCAGCGCGGGCTGGCGCGTGGGCCACGTCGCGCACGGCGCTGTGGACCAGGCGCGGCTCGCGCCGTTGAGTGGCGCAAGCTCCGCCCAGTGGCGCGCCTTGCGCGGGATGACCGACGGATTGCGCGTCGTTGCGAGGTCCTCGCACACCACGGACAGATACTCCGGATCCGCGGGATTGACCATGTTGTCCGGTGAGTAGGAGGCTCTGAGGAATGGCGTGAGGTTGCCGTCCAGCGCGGGTCCCAGGACGGTGCGCAGGCCCTTCCAGCCGTACGGCGGGTAGTACATCGACGACTGGATGTAGTTGAGGGCGCGCAGACCCGAGAGCTCGCGTCCGTTGTGCCGATAGGGCCGGGCATCGAGCGAGGCCACCAGGTCCTCGAGGAGACGCATGTCACGCTGCACATCACCCGTGAGCGGGCAGTCGCGGTGACTCGGGCAGTCCCGGATGAAACGACGCGTCGCCTTGTCGAGAGCGACTGCCTGATCGCGGCGCACGCGGTCGTAGTCGAGGGCCGGATCCATCGCGCCATCGAGCACGA
>CAYYZU010000307.1:0-2585 GCA_964476205.1 uncultured Actinomyces sp.
CCGCCGACCCCGAGCAAGTGGCCCATCAACCCGGGCAACGAGCCGATCGCTTCCGGGCTCGAGCCGGATGACAATGCGACCCTCCGGATCTACCTCTACCCGGATTACCTCGACAAGGCAGTGCTCAAGGACTTTCAGAAGGCCTACGCGGACTACAACGTCTCGGTCGAAGTCTCCACCTTCAATGACTACCCGGAGGCCCTCACCAAGATTCGCAGCGGCACGGCGCCATACGACGTGACCTTCATGTCCTACAACTACATCGGGCGCCTGGTGTACGGCGACCTCATTCGGCCGCTCAACCACGATTACATCGACAACATCGAGGACGTCTGGGAGGAGTTCCAGAATCCCTGGTATGACCAGGAGTGGCAGTACACCGTGCCGTACGTGATCTACACGACGGGTATCGGATGGCGCAGCGATCTGATCCCTGAGGACATCGGGGCGCGCCCCAATCCCTACGACGTCTTCTGGGACAGCAAGTACGCCGGCGAGATCGCGGTTCTCGACGACGACCGCGAAGTCATCGGCATGACGATCCTGCGTGATGGTGGCACGGACGTGAACACGGCGGATCCCGCCGTCTTGGGTGCCACTCGCGACGCCATGCTCGAGATGCTCTCGCTCAGCCAGCCGCGCGTGACGATCAGCGGCTACACCGACATCCCTGAAGGTGTCCTCTCGCTGTCGCAATGCTGGTCCGGCGACATGATCACGGGCCAGTACTACATGCCTGAGGGGGTCGACGCGTCTGTCCTGCGCTACTGGAGTCCGACGGACGGGCGCGGGCTGGTCAATAACGACTTCCTGTGCGTGCTCAAGGGAGGCGAGAATCCTGTCCTCGCGCACCATTTCCTCAACTACATGCTCGACAACGATGTCTCCCTGAAGAACTTCTCCTGGGTTGGCTACCAGCCTCCACTCCGGTCGCTCACGCCCGAGTCGATGGTGGCCGACGGCTACATCCCCGCCAATCTCGCGGGCGCCGTGGTCAAGCCGGAGTGGTTCCAGGTCGGCTACCCGATCCTCGAGCTTCCGCCCGAGGTGGAGGCTGAGTACCAGGCAATCTGGCAGCAGTTCAAGGCCGGTGCGTGACGTGGGCGATCGCTCCACGCGGTTTCTCTGGCCGATCCTGGCCATCCCCGCGATGGTGTGGATCGCCCTGTTCTTCCTTGTCCCGCTCTACGTCGTCCTGTGCGTCGCCTTCGGAGCGGTGGACCCGATCTTCCGCACGCCGATTCCCATCTGGAATCCCCTCGAGTGGCAGTTCGGCCAGGTGCAGGTGGTGTGGGACCGGCTCTTCGGCCCCGACAACTTCTACCTGCCGGCGGTCCTGAGGACGCTGCTGTACGTCGCGATCGCGGTCGTTACCTGCCTCATCATCGCTTTCCCTGTCGCCTACTTCACCGCGAGGTACGCCGGGAAGTACCGTGGCCTGGTGCTGGCGCTGCTCGTGGCGCCGTTCTTCATCTCCTACATGATGCGCATGCTCGCCTGGATCAACCTCCTCCAGCCTGAAGGCCTGGTCAATCAGGTCATCACACTCGGCGGACTGATCCCTCTCGATATCAACTGGCTGAGCGGCAATCCCTACACCGTCGTCATGGGCCTCATCTACGGCTACGTGCCCTACATGCTGCTGCCCCTCTTCGCGTCGCTCGATCGCATCAGTCCAAGCCTCATCGAAGCCGCGCGGGACCTAGGCGCCAGTGGCTTCGATCTCTTCCGTCGCGTGATCCTGCCGATGAGCGTGCCGGGTATCGTCGCCGGGACCCTGCTGATATCCCTTCCGATGATGGGTGACTACTTCACTTCCGACATGCTGTCGAAGTCGCCCAGTACGGCGATGATCGGGAATCTCATCAACCTGTCGATCGTGTCTCCGGGGCAGTCGGGGCAGGCGGCCGCACTGCTCATCCTGGTGCTGCTCGTGCTGCTCATCCCGATGGTGCTCTACACGCGGAGCAACGCCCGGGCGGAGGTGCGGTCATGACGGTCTCCGCTGCTCCGGCAGAGGCGATCCTCGAGGAGTCACGAGGAGGTCGTCGCCGTCGCGTGCGCGGCACGTCGGATGCGCGCGCCTACGGTCTGGGCGTCATCACAGCGGTCTACCTCCTCTGGGCGCTCGTGCCGGTGGCGATCACCGTGCTCTTCTCCTTCAATGAGGGCCGCTCCCGCAGCGCGTGGCAGGGATTCTCGCTTCGGTGGTACACCTGGGACCCCACGGGATCGGTGCTCAACGACGAGTCGATCCGCAATGCGCTCTCGCACACGGTCCTGCTGGCGGTCCTTGCCACCATCATCACTGTCCCGCTTGGTGTGCTCTTCGCTCTGGCGCTGGACCGCTGGCGCGGACGCCTGCCGGCTGGCGCGAACTTCCTTGCGCTCATCACGTTCGTCATCCCCGAGATCGCCCTAGCGATCGGCCTGCTCTTCATGGTCACCTACCTCGCGACTCCCTTCGGGCTCGGCACCTGGGCACAGGTCATCGGCCTGGTGACCTTCCAGCTCGCCTACCCGATCGTCATCTGCCGGGCGCGACTGCTCACGATCGGAGCGCATTACGAGGAGGCGGCCCGTGA
>CAYYZU010000308.1:0-2566 GCA_964476205.1 uncultured Actinomyces sp.
TGGTCGAGTTGGGCCTTGAGGGCGGAGCCGTCTGCCGGGGTGTAGTCGGCGAAGAAGTCCCACCAAGCGGGGTCCACGCTCTCGCGGTCGGCGAGGTACTGCTGGTAGATCTCGTCGACGAGCCACTCATTGGGTCCGAACCGTCCCTGCGCCACGCATCCAGGGTAGTGGCGGCGTGCCGGCTCAGCTTCCGGCGGGCCGACGGGCGTGATCGCCGCCGGCAATCTGGTCGAGGGCATGTTCGATGAGGGGTGCAAGGACGGCGAGGCCATCCTTGGCTCCTCCGGGGGACCCAGGCAGGTTGACGATGAGGGTCCGCTCGGCCAGCCCGGCGATGCCGCGACTGAGGATGGCGGTCGGGATGCCCTGGGCCACGCCGTAGGTGCGAATCGCCTCGGCGATCCCGGGGACGGGCCGATCGATCACGCGCAGGGTCACCTCAGGCGTGAGATCGGCGGGCGTGAGACCGGTGCCCCCCGTGGTGAGGACCAGGTCGATGCCGTCGGCAACCGCGTCGCGCAGCGCCCCTTCGACCGGGTCGCCGTCGCTCACGACTACGGGGCCGGAGACGTCGAGCCCAAGGTCGCGCAGGCCGTCGACCAGCACGGGGCCGGAACGGTCCTCCCAGATGCCTGCAGATGCTCGGGTGGACACCGTGATCACGCGTGCGGTGCGAGGCTCAGCCACGACGTCGCTCACCTGCCTCTCGAATAGCGGCGAGCAACTCCTCGAGCGCTCGCACCGAATGCCCGCTGAGGAAGGTATCGATATGGGGGAGCGCCGCGGCCATCCCACCCGCGAGAGGCTGGAATTCCGCGGCCGCGCTGCGCGGGTTGACCCAGATGACGTGATGGGCCAGGCGTCCGATTCGGCGCATTGCCTCGCCCACTTCGCCAGGATCCCCGATCTCCCATCCGTCGGAGACGATGACAACGATGGCGCCTCTCGCAATGCCGCGACGGCCGTGCTCGTCGAGAAAGCGGGTGAGCGCTGCGCCGATGCGCGTGCCGCCGGCCCAATCGGGAGCGGACTGCGCGACCTTGGCGTACGCGTAGTCCGGCCCGCCCGTCGAGAGCTGGCGCGTGAGGCGGGTCAGCCGGGTGGCGAAGACGAAGGCCTCCGAGCCGAGAGCCCGGACGGCCCCGCGCATGAGATGGAGGTAGACCCGCGCGTAGGGCTCCATCGACCCTGATACGTCGGCGATGAGGACGACGCGGCGCGGGCGTTCGGCATGGCGGCGATGCGACCGATGCACGGGGTCCCCGCCGGTGCGGTAGGCCTTGCGCAGCGTGGATCGGACGTCGAGGCGGGTGCCTCGCGCGTGCCGCCTGAGTCGTCGACCGCGGCGCTGAGGAGGTACGAGCGGCAATTCCTCGACAAGTCTGCGCAACAGGGCCAACTCCTCGACAGAGCACTCGGAGAAATCACGCTCGGCAAGACGCTCGCTCATGCTCGTGGCTGCGAGCATCGACATCTCCTCGGCCGCGGACTCTCCTCTCGCGTCCAGGCCCGGGGTGGCACTGGTGATCGGTGAGTGCGAGCCACCCGACTGCTGCGTGCCGGTATCGCGAGGTGCGCGCTCACCCGCATCGAGTGGGCTTGCCGGCGAAGGGGCGGACGTGCGGGTGTCCTCCACCAGGTCGACGTAGCCGCGGAAGTATTCGTCGAAGACGCGGTCATAGACGGGAATCTGGAAGTGTCCGGTGAGCAAGGTGACGCGCCCCAGCCAATAGGCCTCGGGGGTGGTCCGCGGCGAGGCGATGAGCACGGCTTCGGCGAAGCGCGCCATCCGCTCCGGCGTGACGGGCACGCCCGCGTCTCTCAACCGCTCTCCGAAGGCCGCCACGAGCGCGGCGAGGTCCGCCTGCGCCGGAGCCAGGCCGGCAGCTTCAGGCACCGCTCACCCAGGCCAGCCCGGCCTCGATCGCGACGTCGTGGTCCTCGCGGTACTTGAGCACCGATCCCAGGGTGCGCTGCACAGAGGCGGCGTCGAGCTCTTGTACGCCGAGGAGCACGGCGGCGTGGACCCAGTCGATCGCCTCGGCGATGCCGGGTGGCTTCTGCACGTCGATGGTGCGCAACCGAGAGACGGCAGCCGCGATCTGTGACACGAGACGCTCATCGGCCTCCGGCACGCGCATGCGCACGATGGCGGTGGCGTGCTCGAGCGTCGGGTAGTCGATCCAGTGGTAGAGGCAGCGGCGCTTGAGTGCATCGTGGAGGTCGCGCGTGCGATTGCTGGTGAGGATCACAATCGGCTTGTGATGCGCGTGAAGCGTGCCGATCTCTGGAATCGTGACCGCGGACTCAGCGAGGAGCTCGAAGAGGAAGGCCTCGAACTCCTCGTCGGCACGATCAACCTCATCGATGAGGAGCACGGCGGGGCGAGGACCGCGGTGCTCGACTGCCTGCAGCAGCGGCCGCTCCACCAGGTAGTCGCGCGAGAAGAGGCTGGACTCCTCGAGTCCGTCGCCGCGAGCTTCCGCGAGCCGGATACCGAGGAGCTGGCGCGCGTAGTTCCACTCGTAGAGCGCCTCGGCTGCGTCGATCCCCTCGAAGCACTGCA
>CAYYZU010000309.1:0-2538 GCA_964476205.1 uncultured Actinomyces sp.
GCGAGGCCATCGGCGATGCCGCGCGCGCCCTGGCCCGCGGAGCGAGCGTCCTCGCCCAGGACACGAGGCATGCTCTCGAAACGGGAGCCGAGATCTGGGGTGAGGTGCTGCGCAGCCCGGGTCGACTCGTCGACGCCTTCGAGGCCATGGGCCTGGACAACCGCTTCGCCAACACCACCGCGTCCGTCGCCAAGCTCGCGCTGCGCGGCACCACGGTGCGCACCGTGTGGAGCGGCACCCCCGGCCTGCACAAGGCGGTCGCCTGGTCGCCCGGCATCCCCCTGGACGATGTCAAGCGCGTCGGGCGCCGGCACGACGCAAGCGTAAACGACGTGCTGCTCACAGCAGTCGCCGGCGGCATGCGCCGATACCTCCACGCCCGCGGAGTGGAGGACGTCAACGAGATCGAATGGATGGTGCCGGTCAACCTCGTACCCATCGCAGAGAACCTGCCGGAAGACCTCGGCAACTTCTTCGCGCTCGTCATGGCCGTGCTCCCCCTTGATCCCGGCGACCCGGTCGAGCGCCTGCAGCGCACGCGCGCGCGGATGGACCGCATCAAGCGCTCCGAGGAGCCGATCATCACCTTCGGCGTGCAGCGGGGTATCTCTGCCGCGCCCCGCCCCGTGAGCACCGCGCTCACCGACTTCTTTGCCAACAAGGCGGTCGGCGTACTCACCAACGTGCCTGGACCGCGGGCCCCGCTCACGTTCGCCGGGGTCGGCGTGCGCCAGGTGATCGGATTCGCCCCGTCCTCGGGCGATCAGCCGATGACGTGCACGGTCTTCTCGTACGCCGGCACCGTGACGGTGGGCTTCGCCACCGATGCCGCGCTCGTGCCCGATCCACGGGAGCTGGTCGAAGGCACCCTCGCTGAGATCTCAGCGCTGATAGGAATGTCGCCGTGAGGGGTGAGCGCGCATGAACGAGGAGACCTACACCCAGGCGATGCTGGTCGTCGCCCAGGTCTTCGAGGTCATCGCGGCCGCAGTGCTCATGATCGGCCTGTTCTTCGCCGCCTTCGTCTCCCTGCGTCTGTGGGCGCGCAGCCGCAGCGGATCCAAGGCCTACAAGCTCATGCGCCAGACCTTCGGTGGTGTGCTGCTGCTGAGCCTCGAGATCCTCGTCGCCGGTGACCTCATCCGCACCGTCGCCGTCGCCCCCACACTTGACAACGTCATCGTCCTCGGGCTCATCGTGCTCATCCGGACCTTCCTCTCCTTCTCCCTGGAGATCGAGATCGACGGCGTGCCGCCCTGGCGTAAGGCCCTCGTGAGTGGGGCCACCGTCATCTCGCAGGCGCAGAAGGACGCGCGCGACGTCCCCGATGCCCGCTCATCCGATGGCGCAGCCTGATCCCGTGGCACAGCCTGATCCCGTGGCACAGCCTGATCCAGTAGCGCAGTCCGACCCGGGACCCGATGGCGCGGAGCGGGCCGACGACGTCGACCGCTCGCTCGCGGGTCCCATCTTCGCCATCGTCGTCCTACTGGCCGCGACGAGTGGCATCGTCGACGCCATCGCGTTCACGCGCTTTGGCGTCTTCGTCGCCAATCAGACCGGCAACCTCGTCATCATCACCCTCAGCCTGACCGGCGAGCAGAAGGCATCGACCCTCACGGCGTGCGGCATTGCCCTCATCTCCTTCACCGTGGGCGTCTTCGCCGCCATCCTCCTGCGCAGGGCGTTGCGCAGGAGGATGGGCATCACTCGTGCGCGCGCCATCACGCTGGTCATTGAGTCAGGTCTCATCGTCCTCACGAGCATCGGCGTGCTGGTGTGGGGCGACGTCGAGTTCGCGTACGCCGCTGTCCTGCTGCTCTCGCTGTCTCAGGCCTTCCAGGCGGCGGTGGTGACGCGCATCGTGGGCATGGCGATCCAGACGGTCGTCATCAACACGTCGCTCGTCCAGTCGGCCGAAGCTTTGTCGATGGGGCGGCGGCGTGCGGCAGCGATCGCCTTCGGAACGCCGATCGGCTATCTGCTCGGCGCCTTCGTGGCGGCATTGCTGCTCAAGTCCTCCGCGCACGCGGCGCTCTTCGCTGGCGTGGCGACGGCAGGTGCCGCGACCCTGATCGCCTACCGAATCCAGGCGCGCGGCGCGACCATCGAGTAGCGCTCATACGGCGAGGGCTCGGACGGAACTCCCCTAGGCGACGTCGAGCCGTGCCACGCGGCGACGCGCATTGCGCTGCGACGGCGACTGTCGCCCGAGGATCGCTCCCATCGCCCCCAGCAGGGCGCCCACAGCAGGTCGCGCGACCGCGAGCGGCACGGGCGGCAGCCCGAGGAGCCGCCGCTGCTCGGAGGGCAGCGTCGCAACGGCGCCGGCGAAGAGCACGCCGTAGGGCGGACGCGCGGGCAGCGGGAGAGGGGCCTGGCGGATGAAGCGCACGGTGCGCTCACTGGCCTCCGAGCGCTGCAGCACGGGCGCGAACCCTGCCATCTGGGCGTCCAGCTCAGCGACGGACCGCGGCGGATCACTCACTCCGACGAGCTCGCCCGCCTTCGCCCACTCGCGCACGTAGGCATCCTCCC
>CAYYZU010000310.1:0-2537 GCA_964476205.1 uncultured Actinomyces sp.
GAGGTCACCGAGTGCTGGATGCCTCGAAGAGGCAACCATGAATGCGCGCACCGTCGCGTGGAGTCGCTCAAGATCATCCCCAGAGGCGCACCGATCCCATTCCTCGTTGAAGTCGGCCATCAAGAGCGTGACTCCGCGTGCAACGGCCAGGCGGAAGAGCTCACTCTTCGAACCGAACCGCTTGGAAACCGTCTCGTGGCTCAGCCCGAGTGCGGCGTTGAGCGCTCGCACCGACATCGCCGAGTAGCCAGAGGACGCGAACATCGATAACGCCCGATCGAGAATCACGTCGTCGCTCAGCAGAGGAGGTCGACCCCGATGCGCCATGGCTCAAGGTTGACACACGCCAAGGAAAGGATTTAAGTTGGCAGTCGCCAAGTAATTATCCAGGAGAGGTAGTTCCATGCATCGTTCGCTGTGGTTGGCCGCAAGTGCCAGCGCCGCCGTCCTCCTCGCCGCATGCGGGGGTTCCCCGTCGGCCGACACGACGACCTCATCGACAGCCACTGCCTCGAGCCAGCATGTCTTCGAGGCCGCGCACTTCGCTGCAGGAGCGCTCATCGGTGACGTCACGACCGAAGACTGCACCCTCAGCGGCGGCACCACGACCACGTGCGCCCGAGTGACCATCGCCGGCTACCCCCGCAGTTACGAGGCGGGGCCCTTCTGCCCGGACACGATCACCACGCCCGCCCAAGAGGCCGGCATCTGGTTTGACGGGACGGGGGTCTACGCACTCGACGGTGCCTTCGTGAAGAACCTCGCGCAGTTCTACGACGACCCCGAATGGAAGCTGTACGACAGTGACGGCCGGGTCAAGGTCACCGACACCAAGGAGGCTTTCGAGGGTGCGGCCCGACCGGACGTGGCCCCCGAGTACCAGAATCATTGTGTCGAAGGTGAACTGGCGTGGTTGCCCAATGGGCAGCCGATCGAGACGACGATGCTCATCCCCACGACACCCGTCAAGGCATCGGGCACCTCGTCTGCACATCGCGGAAACTTCGGCATCACTCTCGATGGCGTGGTCATCGCGGAATCGGCACCCGTCGATGCAATTCTCGGCGCGCACACCATCGCTGCCTTCGATGACTGCGGCGGGCACTACAACCCGGTCGCGGGCTACCACATGCACGGAGTGACAGGGTGCGGTCATCTTGATGGCGATAGCGTCGACGGCGAGACGCCGATGTTCGGCTACGCCGCGGACGGATACCCGCTGCACCTCCCCCTCGAGGAGGCAGCATTGGCGGCCGCCGACCTCGACGAGTGCAACGGCCACTCGACCGCAAGCGAGGGTTACCACTACCACGCGAGTGATCCCGCCAAGAACGCAATCCTTCCGTGCCTCATGGGTGAGTACGTCGAATCGGCTGCGCCCGGCGCCCCTCCGCAGGGTGGTGCTCCCGGCGGCGCTCCCGGCAATCCAGGACAGGCGCCGGGGGGCACCGACCTCGCTGCGATCGCTGCACTGCTCGGGGTGACCGAGCACGAGTTGGCCGACGCCCTGGCAACTGGAGAAGTCGCGTATGCCGCCGAATTGCTGGGAACGACCCCCGAAGCCATGGCCGACAAGCTCGGTGTGTCAGTGGCGGACATTGAGGCTTTCCTCAGCACGCAAGCAGCCAGCACGCCAGCGCCGACCCGAACCCCGTAGCTGCACGTCCCACACGAGGAGAGGCAACCCATGACGAGAGGCGTGATCGCCCGCACGGTGGCGGCCTGTTTGATGGCCGTGCTTGTGGCGTCGTGCGCCTCGGTTGCACCGTCCGGCCAGACAAGTCCCTCCGCCCTGTCGAGCTCGCTCGGGGCGTCAAGCGCACCGGCACGCTCCGATGCATCCGTGTCGCCGTCCACCTCAGGATCAGCAGGTGATGAAGGCGCCATCGTCAACGTCTGGATGGGTCCCCCGGCGGACACGACCCAGTTGCCGATTGGGACCCCGAATGTCTCACTCAGGGAGGCTCGGGTCGGTGGCCTGTACGCCTGTGATCCAGGCAACCCCAACGGCGGCGGTGCCCATGCGGTCGGACCCTGGGTCAACGAGACTGCGGGGACATGGGATCTCTCCCAGAAAGTGGCGGTGCAAGGAGCCGTCTCGTGGCCGATGGCGTCCTATGCGGAGACACTCACCGGCAGCACGCGGGACATCACCAGCAACGGCCTGCCCGTTGACGAGATCACCGGCACGTTTCCGATCTCACCGGACGACCCCGCTTACGCCTACGACCGGAATCCGAATCGGATCGCCGAAGCTGAAGTGACGATCTCGCTTCCACGGACCCCTGTCGAGGCAGCCACGCCCACCTGCCTCGGCAAAGGCCGAGTGGGGATACTCAAGAACGGCGTCTCCCTCTTCGCCGCGCTCGACGAACTCAATCGAGACGCCGTTGCCTACGAGACGCAGGACCAGTGCGACGGCCATCCACAACAGACCAGCGTGTACCACTACCACGACATCCCGTCGTGCATTCGTGACGCGGCCACGGGTTCCTCCACCGTTGTGGGGTTCGCGCTTGACGGGTTTCCCATCGTCG
>CAYYZU010000311.1:0-2534 GCA_964476205.1 uncultured Actinomyces sp.
GCGCGCCTGCTTTGGGAGCAGGAGGCCCCCGGTTCAAATCCGGGTACCCCGACCAGCGTGCCGATGGGTGGGCGCAGCCGCCCCTGGAGGGCGCACGCGGCAGGCAAGTAGGCTGACGCGACTCATCTGCCGTAGGAGATATTCGTGAAGAGCACCGCCGAGACCCTCAGCCCGACCCGTGTGAAGCTCACGGTCGAGGTGCCCTTCGACGAGCTCGCCCCGAGCCTCGACGCGGCGTACCAGGCCATCGCCAAGCAGGTTTCCATCCCGGGCTTCCGCAAGGGCAAGGTTCCCTCCCGGATCATCGACCAGCGCGTCGGTCGCGCGGCGGTGCTGGAGGAGGCTGTCAACGACGTGCTCCCCAAGGCCTACGAGGAGGCGCTTCGCGAGAACTCCGTCGTGCCGCTCGGTCGGCCTGATGTCGAGGTCACGGAGATCGCCGACGGCCAGTCGCTCACCTTCACGGCCGAGGTCGACACCCGCCCGGAGTTTGACCTGCCCGATTACTCCGGCATCGCCGTCGAGGTCGAGGATGCTGAGGTCACCGATGACGAGGTGGAGGAGCAGCTCACCGGTCTGCGTGGGCGCTTTGCCTCGCTGACGCCGGTCGAGCGCGCTGCCGCTGACGGCGACATCCTGCTCGTCGACCTCCTCGGCTACGAGGCCGACGGCACGTCCGTCGAGGACCTCTCCGGCCATGCGATGTCGTATGAGCTCGGCACCGACGGCATGCTCCCCGGCTTCGACGATGCCGTGCGCGGAGCGACGGCGGGAGAGGCCCGCACCTTCGAATTCACCCCTGAGGGCGGGGAGTACGTCGGTCGCCCCCTCACGGTCAACGTGACTGTCTCGGCCGTCCGTGAGCGGGCACTGCCCGAGGCGGACGACGACTTCGCGCAGTTGGCCTCGGAGTTCGACACCATCGGCGAGCTCCGTGACGACATCCGCACCCGCCTTGGCCGCGTGCGAGTCCTGGAGCAGGGCATGCAGGCCCGCGGCAAGGTGCACGATGCCCTCCTCGGGCTCGTGGACTTCCCTCTCCCGGAAGGCGTGATCCGCCAGGAGGTCGAGGACCACTTCGCCGACGGTCACGCCGGCGACGACGAGCACCGCGCTGAGGTCGAGCGAGAGGCCCGCGATGGCCTGCGCAGCCGGCTGCTGCTTGACAAGATCGCGGAGGCCGAAGAGATCTCCGTCGGAGAGTCCGAACTCTCGTCGTGGTTGCTCCAGAACGCCCCCCGCTACGGCATGTCACCCGATGCCTTCGCGCAGGCCCTCGTGCAGGCAGGCCAGCTGCCCATGGCCATCGGCGACATCCGCCGGGCGAAGGCGCTTGCGGTCGTCACCTCGAAGGCTCGCGTGGTCGACGCCTCCGGTCGCCCCGTCGACCTCGAGACCGTCGATGCCGAGCTGCGGGCTGCCGAGGCCGGCGAGGCCTGAGGCCTACGCCCACGGCGAACACGCCCGGGCCCGGGACTATCCGGGCGGCGGTCGGCGTTAGGGTCATCAGGCGGTCGGGTCCCCGGCCGATTGAGAGGAGACCCGCGTGAGCATCGACCTGCGGACCGGCGGACCGAGCATGGCCGGATTCGGTGACATGCTCGATGAGCGCCTCCTCCGTGAGCGCATCGTCTGGCTCGAGGGCGAGGTCCGCGACGAGAACTCCAACCGCATCGCCAAGCAGCTCCAGGTGCTCGCGGCCGAGGATCCCGACAAGGACATCACGCTCTACATCAACTCTCCCGGCGGATCCATCACGGCGGGCATGGTCATCTACGACACGATGCAGTTGATCCCCAACGACGTCACGACCATCGCCATGGGCCTCGCGGCCTCGATGGGTCAGTTCCTCCTGTGCGCCGGCGCACCGGGCAAGCGCTACGCCACCCCCAACACGCGCATCATGATGCATCAGCCGCTGGGTGGCATCGGTGGCACCGCGTCGGACATCAAGATCCAGGCAGAGCAGATGCTCTTCATCAAGAAGCGCATGGCCCAGCTCATCGCGGAGCACAGCGGCCACACGATCGAGGAGATCGAGGCTGACTCCGATCGCGACCGCTGGTTCACGGCCGAAGAGGCCCGCGACTATCGCCTGATCGATCACGTCTACTCCACGTCGGCCGATGCTCCTGGAGTGTCCAAGTGAACGCCGATACCCGCCTCGAAGGAGACCGCATGCGCACCCAGTCGGGCCTCTACGCCCCCCAGGCCCGCTACATCCTGCCCGAGTTCCGGGAGCGCTCGGCCAACGGCGAGCGGGTGCACAACCCCTACACCAAGCTCTTCGAAGAGCGGATCATCTTCCTTGGCGTGCAGATCGACGACGCCTCCGCGGACGATGTCATGGCCCAGCTGCTCTGCCTGGAGTCGATGGATCCCGATCGCGACATCCAGATCTACATCAACTCACCCGGCGGCTCGTACACCGCGATGACGGCTATCTACGACACCATGCAGTTCGTGAAGCCGCAGATCCAGACCGTGTGCCTTGGGCAGGCGGCCTCGGCGGCGGCGGTGGTCCTCGCGGCTGG
>CAYYZU010000312.1:0-2533 GCA_964476205.1 uncultured Actinomyces sp.
TCGAGGTAGTAGGCGCGGAGCTCGTCGGGGGTGCGGAAGGTGAGGTCGGCATGGGTCGTGTCGGCGCGGTCCGCGAGGCCGGCGCCGGCGATGTGGCCGCGTACGGGGTCGTGATAGACCCCTCCGCCGTGGTAGCCCTCGGCTCCGCGCGAGTCGAAGACGCACGTCTGCGGCCGCTGTCGGTGCTCATCGACCTCGTCGACGCCCGCCAGCAGTTCCGGGCGCAGGCGCACGGGGAACGTCGTGGCCGCTGGCTCCGGCACCGTCTGGGTGACCTCGCCGCCTGCGGCAAGCCAGGCCTGCCAGCCCCCGTCGAGCACGGCCACACGGTCGTGTCCCATCCAGCGCAGCATGAGCCAGACGCGCGCGGCAGACATGCGGCCGCCGTCTGCGTCGTAGGTGACGACCTGAGTCGTGTCGTCGATGCCCCAGGCCCCCAGTTGCTCGGCGAAGCGGTCGGGCTCGGGGAAGGGGCGGCGCCCGGTGACACCCGGGACGATCTCTCCCGCGAGGTGCGTGGCCGTGTCCGCGTAGAGCGCTCCCGGGACATGGCCTTCGAGATAGGTGCGCTGACCCCACTCCTCGTCGTCGAGGGAGAAGCGCGCATCCAAGATCACCAGGCCCGGGGCGTGCAGGTGCTCGCGAAGCCAATCCGCGCTGACGACGGTGCGCTCGTCCATGCCGCAATCCTGCCAGTCCGCTTTGTCCCTATTCTGATGGGGTGACCACCGACATGACGCCCCGCAGCCGACTTGCGACGCAGGGTCGAGATCGCACGCCCAACCGCGGAATGCTGCGCGCTCTCGGCATGGAGGATGACGACTTCGCGAAGCCGCAGATCGGCATCGCGTCGTCCTTCAACCAGATCACTCCTTGCAACATGTCGCTTCGGGAGGTGGCGGCTGAAGTCGCGAGCGGAGTCCGCGCCGGCGGGGGATTCCCCATGGAGTTCGGCACGATCACTGTCTCCGATGTCATCTCCATGGGGCATGAGGGCATGCACTTCTCGCTCGTGTCGCGCGAGGTGATCGCCGACTCCGTGGAGACCGTGATGCAGGCCGAGCGACTCGACGGCATGGTCACCCTTGCCGGTTGCGACAAGAGCATCCCGGCGATGCTCATGGCGGCGGCACGCCTGGACGTCGCGAGCGTGCTGCTCTACGCCGGCTCGCTGCTGCCCGGCCATGTGCGCTTCGATGATGGCCGCGAGGAGACGGTCAATATCGTGACGGCCTTCGAGGCTGTGGGAGCGCACGCCCGCGGCCTCATGTCCGATGCAGACCTCGACCGGATCGAGCGCGCGGTGTGCCCGACCGCGGGCACGTGCGGCGGGATGTACACCGCCAACACCATGGCGAGCGCGTCGGAGGCCATGGGCATGTCCCTCCCCGGGTCGTCCTCGCCGCCCGCGGTAGACGCGCGTCGCGAGATCCTCGCCCGTGACTCAGGTCGCGCCGTCATCGAAATGATTCGGCAGGGCATCACCGCGCGCGACATCATCACCCCGCGTTCGATCGAGAACGCGATCACCGTCGTCATGGCCCTCGGCGGATCCACCAACTCGGTCCTCCATCTCCCGGCGATTGCCCACGAGGCGGGATTCGAGCTCGATCTCGACGACTTCCAGCGCATCAGCGACCGCACGCCCCTGCTCGCCGACCTCAAGCCTTTCGGCGCTCACCTGATGTACGACCTCGATCGCGTGGGCGGCGTACCCGTCGTGATGAAGATGCTGCTCGACGCGGGTCTGCTCCATGGCGACTGCCTCACGGTGACCGGCAAGACGCTCGCGGAGAACCTCGATGCGCTGCGGATCCCCGAGGCCGATGGCGTTGTCGTACGCCCGATCGCCGAACCGCTGGATGCCAGTGGTGGCATCTCGATCTTGTCGGGCTCCCTCGCCCCGGAGGGCGCGGTGGTCAAGACGGCCGGGGTCGGCGTGGCCTCCTTCGAAGGCACCGCCCGGGTCTTCGAGCGCGAGCAGGCAGCCATGGCCGCGCTTGCCGACGGCAGCATCCGCGCGGGCGACGTGGTCGTGGTGCGCTACGAAGGCCCCAAGGGAGGCCCGGGCATGCGGGAGATGCTGGCGATCACCGGCGCGATCAAGGGCGCCGGCCTCGGCAAGGAGGTCCTCCTCGTCACGGATGGGCGCTTCTCCGGTGGCAGCACCGGGCTGTGCGTGGGTCACGTCGCGCCCGAGGCGGTCGATGGTGGACCGATCGGCCTCGTGCGTGATGGGGACCGCATCCGTGTCGACATCCCCACCCGGTCCCTCGACCTCCTGGTGGATGAGGCCGAACTCGCCCGCCGCCGTGCGGAGTTCCAGCCCCTGCCTCCCCGCTACACCCGTGGGGTCCTTGCGAAGTACGCGCGTCTCGTGGGCTCGGCCAGCCGGGGAGCGGTCTGCGACTGAGGGCCTGCTGGCGCTCTGCGGGCCGGACCGCTACTCTTACCCGCATGCAGCAGGTCATCGTCATTGTAGGCAGGCGCGCGGGTTAGCCCCGGCACCTGTCGCCTGATGGCGACCCGCGCG
>CAYYZU010000313.1:0-2526 GCA_964476205.1 uncultured Actinomyces sp.
CCCGCGAAGCGTGGGCCGATGCCGGCAGCCCGGAGGTGGATCCGCTGCGCATGGGCGCCGTGATCGGCTCGGGCATCGGCGGGTTCATCACCCTGCTCAACGCCTACGACACGCTCAAGGAGCGTGGCCCCTCGCGGATTTCTCCCCACACCGTGCCGATGCTCATGCCGAGCGGACCCGCGGCGGTCGTCGGACTGGAGTTCCACGCCGCGGCGGGAGTCCACGCCCCGGTGAGCGCCTGCGCGTCCGGCGCCGAGGCCATCGGCGTCGCCGCGCGCATGATCGTGGACGGCCGTGCCGACGTCGTGCTGGCAGGCGGCACCGAGTCCCCCATCCACCAGCTGACGATGGCGGGCTTCGCGGCCATGCGCGCCCTGTCCACCCGCAACGACGATCCGCAGGGCGCCTCGCGTCCCTACGACGTCGACCGGGACGGCTTCGTCATGGGCGAGGGAGCAGGCGTGCTGGTCCTGGAGTCCGAGGAGCACGCGAAGGCTCGAGGGGCGCGCATCTACGCCTACGTCGTCGGCGCGGGCATGACCGCTGACGCGCACCACATCGCCCAGCCCGATCCCGAGGGCAAGGGCGCCGCCAGGGCCATCCGCGCGGCACTCGAGCAGGCCGATGCATCACCCCAGGACGTAGCCCACATCAACGCCCACGCGACCTCCACTCCGCAGGGAGACGTGGCCGAGGCCGTCGCGATCCGCGCAGCCATGGGCTCTTCCCAGCCGCTTGTGACCGGGACGAAGTCGATGACCGGGCACATGCTCGGCGCTGCCGGTGCCGTCGAAGGCATCTACACCGTGCTGGCTCTGCACCATCGCCTCGTGCCTGCCACCCTCAATCTCCATCACCAGGACCCCGAGGTCGATCTCGATGTCGTGCACGGCGCCCCTCGAGAGCTTCCGAGCGGGGACCTCCTCGCACTCAACAACTCCTTCGGCTTTGGCGGGCACGATGTCGCCATCGCCTTCCGGACTGCGTGATGGCCAACACCGCTACCCCAAGCGTGGATCCGCGATCGCCACGCGTGCGGCTCGAGGCGTTCTTCGATCCCGGCACCTTCCAGGCGATCACGCCTGAAGACGACCGCGGCGTGCTCGTCGGGGTCGGGTCGGTCCACGGCGCCGAGGTGGTCGCCTTCGCGACCGATCCCACCGTGCAGGGCGGGGCCATGGGCAACGAGGGCTGCCGCGCCATCATCACGGCGTACGACCGCGCCTTCGCTGACTCCTGCCCCGTCGTGGGCATCTGGCACTCCGGCGGTGCGCGGCTGCGCGAGGGGGTCGCCAGCCTGGACGGTGTCGGCCGTGTCTTCGCCGCGATGACGCGCATCTCGGGCAAGGTGCCGCAGATTTCCATCGTGCTCGGCCCCGCGGCGGGCGGAGCGGCGTACGGCCCCGCGCTCACGGACATCGTCATCCTCGGACCGGAGGGCCGGATCTTCGTCACCGGTCCCGAGGTCATCCGCTCCGTCACGGGCGAGCAGGTCGACATGGAGCGCCTCGGCGGTCCCGACCCGCACGGGCGCCGCAGTGGCGTGGTGCACCTGGTCTCCGAGACAGAGGCCGAGGCTCTCGAGGAGGGACGCCGGCTCGCGCATCTCCTTGGCCGCCAGGGCTCGCTCGACATCGCTGCCATCGACGACCCCGACCTCGGTGACCTGCTACCCGAATCTTCCAAGCGCGCCTACGACGTGCATCCGCTGGTCGAGCGATTCCTCGACGAGGGCTCCATGGTCGAGCTCCACGCGCGCTGGGCTCCCAACATCGTCGTTGCCCTCGGTCGCCTCGGTGGCCGCACCGTGGGCGTCGTCGCCAACAACCCCCTGCGTCTCGGCGGCTGCCTCGACTCCACCAGCGCCGAGAAGGCCGCCCGCTTCGTGCGCATGTGCGATGCCTTCGCCGTGCCCCTCGTCGTGCTCGTCGACGTGCCCGGCTACCTCCCCGGCGTCGGCCAGGAATGGGACGGCGTCGTACGTCGCGGTGCCAAGCTGCTCCACGCCTTCGCCGAATGCGTCGTGCCCCGCGTCACCGTCGTGACCCGCAAGGCCTACGGCGGCGCCTTCGTCGCCATGAACTCCGCCTCACTGGGAGCCACGCGCGTCTATGCCTGGCCGGGTGCCGAGGTCGCGGTCATGGGCTCCGTCGCTGCGGTGCGGGTGCTCCATCGCCGCCGACTCGCCGAGGCCACCGATGAGGAAGCCCGCGCGCAGCTCGAGCTCGAACTCGCCGCCGAGCACGACATCATTTCGGGGGGCATCGCCCGCGCCGTCGAGATGGGTGTGGTGGATGAGGTTCTTGAGCCTGATCGGACGCGCACCACGGTCGCCCGTGCACTGCTCGACACCCCCGGCATCCGCGGGGCGCACGGCAACATCCCGCTGTAGCAACGTCGTCTCACGGTCGCGCCTGTGATGGGATAGCGCCATGAGCGCACTCCTCGATGCACTGGATAGCGGCCCCCTGCTCGGCGACGGCGCCATGGGCACGATGCTGCAGGACCTCGGCAACAGCGAGGGTG
>CAYYZU010000314.1:0-2519 GCA_964476205.1 uncultured Actinomyces sp.
GTGGCCAAGGAGGACATCGCGCTCGTGGTCGCCGACTCGGTGCCGGCCGCCGACGTGGCCGAGGCCGTGCGCTCGGGTGCGGGGGAGTTGTGCGAGGACGTGCGGCTCTTCGATGTGTACGCCGGACCGCAGGTGCCCGAAGGCCATCGGTCCCTGGCCTTCGCCCTCAGGTTCCGGGCGAGTGATCGCACCCTGTCTGCCGAGGAGATCGCCGCGGCACGTGAGGGTGGCATTGCCGAAGCGGCCCGGCGCCATGGGGCGGTCCTCAGAGGGGGCTGACTTTCTATGCGTGTATGCGTATACTTTCCCGCATGCCCCTGACTGCCTCGGTCGCTGGCGCCTCCGGCTATGCCGGGGGCGAACTGCTGAGGCTGCTCCTCGGGCACCCCGACTTCGAGGTGGGGGCCGTGGCCGCGGGCTCCAAGGCGGGGCGCCGACTCGGCGAGGTGCATCCCCAGCTCCCCGCTCTGGCCGACCGCCCCCTGGTGGCCGCGGATCCCGACGCCCTCCGCGACGCAGACATCGTCTTCCTTGCCCTGCCGCACGGTGAGTCGGCCGGTCTCGCGCGTGCGCTTCCCGCCGAGTTGCGCATCGTGGATCTCGGCGCCGACTTCCGACTCGAGGACGAGTCCGCCTGGAAGGCGTTCTACAACGACTCCTACGCCGGCCACTGGGTCTACGGCATGCCGGAGTTGCCCGGGGTGCGCGCGCAAGTGGCCGAGGCGACGCGGGTCGCGAACCCCGGCTGCTATCCGACAGCGGTGTCCCTCGCCCTGGCACCCCTTCTCGCCGAGGGACTGATTGACTCGGTCATCAGCGTGGTCGCCGCATCGGGCACCTCGGGTGCCGGGCGCTCTCCCTCAGAGACACTGCTCGCCTCGCAGGTCATGGGATCGATGTCTCCCTACAAGGTCGGGGGAGTGCACCAGCACACACCCGAGATGGAGCAGGCCCTCGGCCGCGCCTCGGGTGCTTCCGTGCGCGTGTCCTTCACCCCGCTGCTTGCGCCCATGCCGCGCGGGATTCTCGCCACCTGCTCGGCCGATCTTGCCGAGGGAGTGACGACCGACGACCTGCGCGAATGCCTGCATGCGGCGTACGCCGGAGAGCGCTTCGTGCACCTGCTGCCCGCAGGTCAGTGGCCGCAGACGTCGTCGACGCTCGGCGGCAACGCCGTGCACCTGCAAGCGGCTGCCGATCCGCGTGTGGGCCGCGCTGTCGTGGTGGCAGCGCTCGACAACCTCATCAAGGGGGCGGCAGGCCAGGCCCTCCAAAATGCCAATCTCATGCTGGGACTCGACGAGAGCGCCGGCCTCACCGATGCAGGAGTTGCTCCGTGACCGTCACCGCGCCCAAGGGATTCCGTGCCGCGGGAGTCACGGCAGGGCTCAAGGCCAGCGGGCGCCCCGACCTGGCCCTCGTGGTCAACGACGGTCCCCTCCAATCGGCGGCGGCGGTCTTCACGTCGAATCGATTTCCCGCGGCGCCGGTGCTGTGGACGCGACAGGCGGTCGCCGACGGCGAGTTGCACGCCGTCGTACTCAACTCCGGCGGCGCCAACGCCTGCACAGGTCCTGAGGGATTCGCTGACACGCATCGCACGGCGGAACACGTGGCAGACGTGCTCACCGCGCTGGACGGGGCAGCGGGTGCGCAGACCGGCGCCGGTGAGGTGGGCGTCTGCTCCACCGGACTCATCGGCGAGCGACTGCCGATGGACCTACTGCTCGCCGGTGTCGATGCCGCAGCAGCGGCGCTGAGTCCGGATGGCGGCATGGACGCGGCTACCTCCATCATGACGACCGACACGGTGCCCAAGGTTGTTACCGTGCGCGCGGACGGCTTCACCGTGGGTGGCATGGCCAAGGGCGCAGGGATGCTCGCGCCGGGCCTGGCCACCATGCTCGTCGTCATCACGACCGATGCCGTGGCCCACCCGGACACGCTCGCTCAGGCACTTGCCGCAGCCACCCGTGTCACGTTCGATCGCATCGACTCCGATGGCTGCATGTCCACCAACGACACCGTCATCGCCATGGCGAGCGGCGCGGCCATGGTCCAGCCCACGCCCGCAGACCTCGCCGAAGCCATGACCGCCGCGTGCGCCGAGCTGGCCCTGCAGTTGATCGGCGACGCCGAGGGCGCCAGCAAGGACATTGCGATCACCGTGTCGCGAGCGCGCACCGAGGACGAGGCAGTCGAGGTCGCCCGTGCTGTCGCTCGGAGCAATCTCCTCAAGTGCGCCATCCACGGCGAGGATCCCAACTGGGGCCGGGTGCTCTCCGCCATCGGCACCACGTCGGCGGCCTTCGCCTCGGACGAGGTCGACGTGGCCATCAACGACGTGTGGGTGTGTCGCGGCGGGGCAGCGGGGGAAGCGCGTGACGCCGTCGACATGTCGGGACGCACCGTGCGCATCGCCATCGACCTCGCGGCGGGAGACGAGGAGGCGACCGTGTGGACCAATGACCTCACGGCCGACTACGTCCACGAGAACTCGGCGTACTCCACATGAGCGC
>CAYYZU010000315.1:0-2519 GCA_964476205.1 uncultured Actinomyces sp.
GGCGATCGAGGAGTACTACGACTCGGGGCAGGCGAAGCGCGATCAGGAGTCGATCGCCAAGGCGGCGCGCCAGTGGATCTATTCCTGGGTCGACGATAAGTGCGGTGGTTCACCGAAGTCGTGCGATGCGACGGTCGTATTCGATATCGACGAGACGCTGCTGAGCAACTACGACTACTACAAGAGCACGGGATTCACCTTCACCCAGGACGGCTGGAACGCGTTCACCGAGAGTTGCGGCACCACTGCCATCGGACCCACGCGCGACCTCTACCGGAAGCTGGTGCGCGACGGCTTCGCCGTCGTGCTGCTCACCGGCCGCTCCGACTCGGAGCGCTCAGCGACAGCTGAGTGCCTGCGCAAGCGCGGCATCAAGGACTGGCATGAGCTCATCTTGCGCACGCAGGCGGAGGCCTCGCTGAGTGCCGATGTCTACAAGTCGCAGAACCGAGCGGACCTGCAGGCCGAGGGGCACCGCATCGTCGCGAGCATTGGCGATCAGGTGAGCGACATGTCGAAGGGACGCCTCAAGGCCGGGTTCCTGCTCCCGAACCTCATGTACTTCATCCCGTAGGCGGACCTAGGAAGGTAGGGGCAGCGTCGAGGGCGCACCCGTAGAGGTCACGCCCAGGGCGCCCAGGTCATGCGCGTCTGTGGTCCAACTGTCGTAGGCGCGCACGTAGTAGACGAGGTTGTCGTGGTCGCGGGCCACTGACCACTGGGTGTAATCGCCCTCGGCAACGACATGCCGTGGCACGCTGACAAGGTCGAGGCTGTGAAAGGCCTGGTTCACCGCGTCACGCGCATCGGTCGCCGAGGTGACGACCTCGGCCAGAACTGTCGCACGCACGAAGCGGGAAGGCGGGGTGACGTCGCCGGGGATCCCTGCGAGACCGGTGCCGTTGCCCGTGGGCGCCACGGTGAATCCCGCAAGAGTGACGGGGTTGGCATTGGCGTTGGTAAGACCGACGTAGTTGCGCAGGTTGGTGAGGTGCCAATCGAAGGTGGGTGAGTTCGTGAGCACGCCGACGGGATTGTCGTAGACGTGCATGCCTCCTCCGGTGAACTCAATCACGATGTCACCGCCGTGGGCGTCGTGGATGGCTAGGTGCTCGGTCGGTGCCCAATCCATGAGCGACTGCATCGCGGTCGGCACCGGTCGCCCTTCGGGCCACATGAGCTTGACCGGGGCGTTCCACACCTGCACCGAGGCGATGGCCTTCTTGACCTCATCGACTGTGGTGCAGGTGCCGAGCAGCCACCCCGCGATGCTCACGAAGTCGATGGTCAGCGCCGTCCCGGTCGCGGGCGGTGTCGTGGGAAGGGTGGTCTCCGGCAGCCACAGGGTGCCGACCGAGAGGCCGGCCTCGTTAAGGCCATCGGCGAACTTGTCGTCGAAACCGAGCGCATCCATTGCGACGAATCCCAGGGTGTTGGTCCAGGTGAGCGTCGGTACGTCGTTGCCTGTGGCGACGGCACTCCACTGCTGCCCGCGGGGCACGACGCGGACCTGGGAGTGCAACTCGATGGCGAAGTCGAGGGTGCGGGCGGAGACATGCATCGAGGGAAGGCGGATGAGGCGCAGGTCCGTGCACATGGAGCCTCCGGGATTCGGGCACGTTGGTGGCCCTCATCCTGACACGGGGCAGGACACCCGGTGGGCCGGTGTCCTACTGTCGGGGCGTGCGCACTCCTGTGGCTGTGATCGGCGCTGCCGTCCTGTCCGCATCGCTCATCACCGCCGCTCCTCTCTCCGCACAGGAGCCCCCTCGCGCAAGCACGGAGGTCACGCGAATTGCCGACCCACCGCTCGATCCCGCGGCCGAGGGTCCCTACGCGATCGAGCGCCGTGATGTCGTGCGCTCCTGGGACGGCGTCGACGTGGGATTCGAAGTTCCGGTCGAGGACGTCGCCGAGATCACCTACCCCGTCACGGAGTCGGGTGATGTCGCGTCAGGGCGTCATCCCGTCGTCATCGTCCTCCATGGGATGCATGCCTCCTGCGCCCCCACGGGGCCGCTGGTCACACCCACACCCTCGTGGTGTTCGGAATCCGAACCACGGCCCGTACCTAGCTATCGCGGATATCGCTATCTGGCCGACACGCTCGCCAGCCAAGGACGTGTCGTCGTGAGCATCAGCGCCAATGGCATCAACGCGCAGGATTTCTTCACGGACTACGGGATCTTCGCCCGCGCAAAACTCGTGCGACACCACCTCGTCGAGCTCAAGGCTGCTGATGCTGGTCGCGTCCCCGTGCTCGACGACCTGCTCGTCGGTCATCTCGACCTGGCTCGCACGGTCCTCGTCGGCCACAGTCGCGGGGGTGACGCAGTGGTGCGGGCCTCACAGGAACTGGAGCGCGACGCCGATGCCCCGGCCACCGTCGTGGGCGTGGTCAACCTTGCCCCCATCGCCTCGGTGAGCGCTGCGCCCGCGAACACCCCCACCATCACCCTGCTCCCGGCCTGCGATGGCGACGTACGCGACCTGCAGGGGCAGACCTTCGTCGACCGTGG
>CAYYZU010000316.1:0-2510 GCA_964476205.1 uncultured Actinomyces sp.
TCGCGCAGCGGGCCGTTGGAGATGCGCCCGCGGGACGTCTTGATGCCGACGAGCCCGCACACGCTCGCGGGGATGCGAATCGAGCCTCCGCCGTCCGAACCATGCGCCGCTGCCGCGAGCCCGGCGGCGACCGCAGCTGCCGCGCCGCCACTGGACCCGCCCGCAGACCGAGAGAGATCCCACGGCGTACGCGCGGGCGGCGCGACGTCGTTCTCCGTGTAGCAGGGAAGGCCGAACTCCGGAGTGTTCGTCTTGCCCGTCATGACGAGGTTGCCCTGCTTCATGCGGATGACGATGTTGTCGTCCCCGAAGGGCGTCATGTCGTAGGCACGCGACCCCAGCGTGCAGCGCACACCAGCCTGGAAGTTGAGGTCCTTGACCGGCACGACGACTCCGTGGAGCACGGGGAGGTCATCACGGTCGACGATGTCGCGGACCTCTTCATCGGCGGCGCGCGCTTGCTCCAGCGCGATCTCGGGGGTGATCGTGATGAAGGCACCCACGGTGTCATTGAGCGCCTCGGTGCGCGCGAGGTAGTGCTCCGTGAGCTCGACCGAGGTGATCTCGCCGGTGCGGATCGCGGCAGCCTGCTCGAGGGCGGTGAGGTCATGGAGTGCGGTCACGCGCCAGAGCCTAGGTCGCTCCCCGGGCAGGCATGGCTAGGGTCGGGTCGTGCCCGACTACCCGCGCCCCGACTATCCCCGTGCCGAGCGACTCGAGCTCGTCGACGACCTGCACGGCCGGCCCGTCCCGGACCCGTACCGGTGGCTCGAGGACGCCGACGACCCACGCACCTCCGCCTGGCGAGCGGAGCAGGACGCGCTGATGGAGCTCGAGCGTGCCGGCTGGACGATGCGCGATCGCTTCGCCGAGCGGATCGGCGAGCTCATGGGAGCCGGGTCCATCTCGCCGCCCTACATCCGCGGCGACTGGACCTTCACCACCCGGCGCGAGCCGGGACAGCAGTTCCCCGTGCTCTACGTGCGCGGCGCTGACGGCGTCGAGCGGGCACTCTTCGATCCCATCGCCGTCGACGCGACCGGCGTCACCACGATGGACTCTTGGCAGCCCAGCAAGGAGGGCGACCGCGTTGCCATTCAGTACTCCATCGGCGGCGACGAGGAGTCGATCCTCATGGTCATCGACACGGCGACGGGCGAGCGCATCGAAGACGGCATCGACCGCTGCCGCTACTCCCCCGTGGCGTGGCTGCCCGGCGGGCAGCGCTACTACTACGTACGCCGCCTCGCACCCGAGCTCCTACCCGAGACGGAGCAGAAGTTCCACCGACGCGTCTACCTCCACACCGTCGGTCAGGATCCGGGCGACGACATCCTCGTCTTCGGTGCCGGCATGACGATGACCAATTACTACGGCGTCGAGGTGAGCCGCGACGGCCGCTGGCTTCAGGTATCGGCATCTGAGGGCACCGAGCCCCGCAACGACCTGTGGATCGCCGACCTCGAGGCCTCACCTCCCGAGTCGCCCGCCTTCCGGCTCGTGCAAGGCGATGTCGACGCCCAGACGAGCCTGCACGTCGGGCGCAACGGCCTCTTCTACATTTCGACGGACCGTGATGCACCGCGCGGACGCCTCCTCGTGAGCGCGCCCGAGCATCTGTGGGACGAACCCTGGCGCGAACTGCTGCCGGAGGAGCCGGACTCCGTCCTCGACGGCTACGCGATCCTCGACGGCCCCGAGATCATGCGTCCACTTCTGCTGGTGAGCCGCACCCGGCATGTCGTGAGCGAGCTCAGCGTGCAAGACCTCGACACCGGCGCACTGATCCGCACGATCCCCCTGCCCGGCGCGGGCACGATCGGCGGACCCGTGGAGCGACCTGACGGCGGCCCGGTGGTGTGGCTGGTCTACACCGATCACACGACGGTGCCCGTCATCTATTCCTTCGATGGACGCACGGAGGAGCTCTCGCTCTACGCCGAGCCGCCCGGTGTTGTCGACGTCCCGCGCGTGCACTCCCGACAGGTCACCTACACCTCGAAGGATGGCACCGACGTACGGATGTTCATCCTGTCCCCGGCCGAAGGACCGGACCGACCACGGCCCGCCGTGCTCTACGGCTACGGCGGCTTCGGCATCCCGCTCTCCCCGGGCTACTCCGCGTCGATCCTGTCGTGGGTCGAGGCCGGTGGCGTCTGGGCGATCGCCAATCTCCGCGGGGGCGGCGAAGAAGGCGAGGAGTGGCACCGCGCGGGCATGCTTGGCAGCAAGCAGAACGTCTTCGACGACTTCCATGCGGCAGCGGAGTACCTCATCGCGCAGGGCTGGACGACCGCGGCGCAGCTCGCCATCGAAGGCGGCTCCAACGGCGGACTGCTCGTCGGCGCAGCAATGACCCAGCGACCCGACCTCTATCAGGCCGTGGTGTGCGTCGCCCCCTTGCTCGACATGGTCCGCTACACGACCTCTGAGCTCGGTCCGACGTGGACGGTGGAGTACGGCGATCCGGAGATCCCGGAGCAGCTCGACTGGCTGCTGGGCTACTCGCC
>CAYYZU010000317.1:0-2501 GCA_964476205.1 uncultured Actinomyces sp.
CCGAGCAGCTCGGGTGGTAGCGGCAGGTGGGCGGCAGGATCGGCGAGATCGTGTGCCGGTAGACCCAGATGAGCGCGAGGAGCAGCGACCGGATCGGCCAGCCGATCCAGTAGAGGACTCGGTGGATGCCTGTCCGTGGCTGCGTGGCCTTGGATGCTGAGTTGTTCGGCGACACGCCGTCGGCCGCTCCCGCACTCGCCATCGAGTGTGCAGTTGTGCTCCCGGATTCACCTGGAATCCCGCGCACAAGTGCACGCTCGCGTCCATCCGGATCGGTCGGCAGGGCCAGGGGAGTCACCCGCTCAAGGGCACGCTCGAGATCGGCACGAAGGTGTGCGCTCGATGCCGTAGCCGCCTCGGGCATGGCTCGCACCACGACGTCGGTGCCTGCTGGCAGACGATCGAGGAGCGGGGGCATAAGCCCGCGGAGGCGCCGTACGACGCGATGGCGGGTGACGGAGTCCCCCACCGACTTGCTCACCGCGAAGGCCGCACGCGCTGGGCGGTCCCCTCCGTCGCCCACCTGGACGTGCACGACGAGTGAGCCTCGGCGCGCGCGGCGGCCGTGGCGAATCGTGCGGGAAATGTCAGATCGCGAATGCAGTCGGTAGCGCGAGGGCAGCATCGGGGCCCTCTCAACTCACGGCCCTCTGGGGTCAGGGGCCTTCGGGGATCAGGCCGACAGGCGGCTGCGCCCCTTGCCGCGGCGAGCGGCGAGGATCGCGCGGCCGGCGCGGGTGCGCATGCGCGTGCGGAACCCATGCGTGCGCGCCCGACGACGATTGTTGGGCTGGAAGGTGCGCTTCGACATGTTCTGGCTCCTGCTCGGATCTGATCACGGGACTCCCCGTGAGCCTCATGAGGGTACCCGTGGGGTGCGAGTGGATCAAATCCACCCTCGCTCACCCGTGATCCACAGCCGGGACCACCTGGCTCTTGAGCTATCCACAGCCGCCTACTAGGGTCTGGCGGGCGTCCTACCCGGCACGGACGATGGCGCGGGCCTGAGGGTCCGTGCAGTCGCCTTGCCCAGCGCTCCACAATCTGTGGACAACTTGTGGGAAGAGTGGGGCGTGGGTGACGAGGGGAGACGTACGTGGAAACCACGGCAGCAGAGCTCGCGGATCTATGGGCCAAGGCCCTGGAGTCCCTGGGCGACGGCACCCTCACCCCCCAGCAGCGGGCGTTCGTCTCCCTCACTCGGCCCCTTGGCCTGGTCGAGGACACCGCTCTCATCGCCGCTCCCAATGACTTCACCAAGGACGTCCTCGAGACACGGCTGCGGCCGATGGTGACCGCAGCGCTCACCGCCCAACTCGGCCGTGAGGTCCGTCTCGCCGTCACCGTGGATCCGGGTATCGCGGCCCCGTCGACCGAAGACGAGATCGATGCCGTCGCTGACGCCACCTACCCGGTCGAGAGCGACACTCTCGATGGGGTCATGGACCGACCTGGCACAGGCTCCCCCGGTCAGAGTGGCGACCGAGTAGCAGCACGTAGTGAAGATGGCCGTCTCAACGCGAAATACACCTTCGACACGTTCGTTATCGGCTCCTCTAACCGCTTCGCCCACGCCGCTGCTGTCGCTGTAGCCGAGCAACCCGCCAAGGCGTACAACCCACTCTTCGTGTACGGCGGGTCAGGGCTGGGCAAGACCCACCTGTTGCACGCCATCGGCCACTACGCGCGCACCCTCTACAAGGGCACGCGTGTGCGCTACGTCAGCTCCGAAGAGTTCACCAACGAGTTCATCAACTCGATTCGCGACGACAAGTCCTCTGCATTCCAGCGGCGCTACCGCGACATCGACATCCTGCTCGTCGACGACATCCAGTTCCTGTCCGGCAAGGTGCAGACGCAGGAGGAGTTCTTCCACACCTTCAATACGCTGCACAACGCCAACAAGCAGATCGTCATCACCTCTGATCTCGCGCCCAAGCAGCTGCAGGACTTCGAGGACCGGATGCGTTCGCGATTCGAGTGGGGTCTCACGACCGACGTCCAACCTCCTGACCTCGAAACACGTATCGCGATCCTGCGCAAGAAGAACGCCCAGGAACGCCTCCAGGCGCCACCGGAGGTTCTGGAGTTCATCGCATCCAAGGTCTCGAGCAATATCCGCGAGCTCGAGGGTGCGCTCATCCGTGTGACGGCGTTCGCCTCACTCAACCGCTCGGCGGTCGATCTCGGTCTCGCCGAGCTGGTCCTCAAGGACCTCTTCCCCGCCGAGGCGGGTCCGGAGATCACGGCCGCGGAGATCATGACCACCACCGCCGCCTACTTCGGCGTTACAGTCGACGATCTCTGCGGTACGTCGCGTTCGCGTGTCCTGGTGACCGCCCGTCAGATCGCGATGTACCTCTGCCGTGAACTCACCGACCTCTCCCTGCCCAAGATCGGCCAGGCCTTTGGGGGCCGTGACCACACCACGGTGATGCACGCCGACCGCAAGATCCGCCAGCTCATCGGTGAACGCCGCAGCCTCTACAACCAGGTCGCCG
>CAYYZU010000318.1:0-2496 GCA_964476205.1 uncultured Actinomyces sp.
CAGCGCCTGCCATCCTGCTGGGGTGGCAGGCGCTGTCGATTCCGAGATCGCCGCGTGGCTGGCGGCCTATCCCGCTCCGCACATCGACTACCGCGATGTCGACGCGGTGCGTGCGCTGACAGACCGCTATATGGCCGAGCGCGGTGGTCCGGCGCCGCGGTGGGCGCGCGACGACGTACTGATGCACAGTCTCACGCTCGGGGCGGTCGACACCCTGATGTGGCGTCCGCGCGACGCTGAAGGCGCGCTTCCCGTCGTCCTTGCCTTTCACGGTGGTGCTTTCATCGTCGGTGGGCCGCTGGGCGCGGAGAGGATCGCCGTGCCGCTGGCGGCGGAGCATGGAATTTGCACGATCAGCCTCGCCTATCCACTCGCCCCCGAGCACCGCGCTCCTGAGGCGAGGGATGCCGCACGGGCGGTGCTGAGGGCGTTGGTCGACCTGCCGGGCGTGGATGCGCGCCGCGTCGCAGTGCATGGGTCCAGCGCCGGCGCATCCTTGGCCGCGGGGTTGGCCCTCCACGCCCGTGACATCGGTGTGCCGCTGGCCCTGCAATCACTGAGCTGTGCGGCCCTCGACTCCCGCACCGCAGGCACTGATGACCCGGATCACTCCATGCAGGGCCTGTCTCCCACGCTGACGAGGGAGGCCGTCGCCGCCATGTGGGAGCACTACCTGGGCGACGCGGATCCGCACGTGCCTGGCCTGCGGTACGCCGTACCGGCACTCGCAGGCGACCTGCGCGGTGTCGCGCCCGCACACCTCACGGTCGCCGAGCACGATGTGCTGCGCGACGAGGCCGTCGATTATGCGCGACGGCTTGCGGAGTCCGGTGTGCCGACTGAAGTCGATCTCGTGATGGGTGGCGTGCACGGCTTCGACGGCCTGCTGCCCGAGTCTCGTATCGCCCGTGCGGCAATCACGCGCCAGGTCGGCGCGATTGCGCGTGCGCTGCGCTCCTGACGCTCAGGACGGAGTCGGCGACGGCGTCGGGATGATCGTCGTTGGACAGTTGTTGGAGAAGAATCCCTCCACGACGTCCACGCTCTCGACGAATGCGGGATCGCCGAACTGCGTCTCAGCCTCGATCGCCAGCGGCGGCAGGTCGCCGTTGCCGCTGATCACGTCGCGCACCCTGTCGGCGAAACGCTGAGACACGGCGACGAAGCCCTGTGCCTCGGGCGGCAGGCCGGGGAGTTGGTCGACGATCGCACGCGCCGCGAGCCCGAACTCTGCGGCTGCGGGCCCGGCTGTGCCGGCATCAGAGGCTTCCAGCGCGTTGGCCATGTCGCGGAAGGCAAGGGAGTAGTCGGCGATCGACTGGGCCGCCGCCTGACAATCGATCGCGATGTTGTCCGCGGGCGACAACGTCGAAGCGGGACTGCCACATGCCGTGAGCGCCAGGCCACTGAGCGCCAGGGCACTGAGCCCGGCGACCAGGGCGGCGCGCTTCATCCGATCACTGTAGGCGTGGGTTCGGGTTGAAGCGCGGCCAGCCCTGGCCTGGCAGACATGCGAGTTCGTGCATTCAGCCCCCCGCGCAGGGGACACCCGCCTAGGGTCATGCCGTCTCATTCCGCCAAGCAGCCCGCCGAACACAGGAGTCCGAAGTGTCTGACATGTCGATCCCCGTAGGCCCTCCCAAGGACTACACCGCCCTCGCCATCATCGGCACGATCCTGAGCGCCTGCACGTCGTGCATCGGGCTGATCACCGGCATCATCGCGATCGTGCAGAACAACAAGGCCAAGAACCTCTACGCCGCGGGCGACGTGGCAGGCGCCTACTCGGCAGCCAACACCGCCAAGATCCTGCTCATCGTGACCTGGGTGCTCGTGGTCATCGGCCTGCTCTTCAGCGGCGGCCTGTGGTTCACCGGCAACTACCCCGGCCTCGGCGGCTAGACCCTCGGGACCCTCGGGTCGCCGAGGTCGCCGCCCCGCGGGACGATAGGGCGGTGACCACCGCGGACGTCCTCGTCGTCGGCGCCGGGCCTGCGGGCTCGGCCGCCGCTGCGTGGTGCGCCCGCGCCGGTCTCGACACCGTGCTCCTCGACGCCGAGGAGTTCCCCCGCGACAAGCCCTGCGGTGACGGCCTCACTCCTCGCGCCATCGCTGAGTTGACCGCCCTCGGTCTCGGTGGCTGGCTCGAGGGCCGCGCCCGCAATCGCGGGCTGCGGGCGGCCGGATTCGACCAGCTCCTCTACCTGCCCTGGCCCGGCGGCAATCTCCCGGACTACGGCGGTGCCGCCCCGCGCCTGGAACTCGATCACGCGATCCGTCAGGTCGCCCTCGACTCGGGAGCGCAGGCCATCGAGGGTGCGCGTGCGGTCGATGTCACGCGCGACGGCGACCGCGTCACGTCGGTCACCGTCAAGACGCGTGACGGCGTACGCGAGATCGCCTGCCGCCGCCTGATCGTCGCTGACGGCGCACGCTCGCAGCTCGGCCGCGTGCTCGGCCGCGAGTGGCATCGCGACACGGCGTACGGCGTGGCCG
>CAYYZU010000319.1:0-2470 GCA_964476205.1 uncultured Actinomyces sp.
TGGCACGCGGTCTGCGTGCCGCTCGCATCCACGGTCTCGTCACCAATCGCGAGTCCCTGATCGCGATCCTGCAATCCGATCGCTTCCTCGCGGGCGACACCACGACGGCCTTCCTCGACCACGAGCCTGCCACGCTCGGACCGGAGATCCCCTCAGAGGTCATCGACCGGCACTTCGCCGCTATCGCGGCTCACGGTGGAGACGCGGTCGCGGGCGTGCCGCGCGGCTGGCGCAATGTGCCGAGCGTCCCTGAGCTCATCGGCATCACGCCACTGGGTGCGGACGATGGCCCGACTATTGCCTACCGCGAGTCGCGCGAGGGCCTGCAGGTCAGCGTTGTTCCCGCGGGTGCAGATGCGCACCTCGAGTCGGGCCGCGACCTCGGCGCGGCCGGAGTGGATGTCGATGGTGACACCGTGACGGTCACACTCGACGGCGTACGCGTCACGCATGACGTGTCGACGTACGACGACCTGCTGTGTGTGGATGATGGCCTGTGGTCGACCCAGTGGCGTGTACGCCCGCGGTTCGCTGATCTCGAGGCCGGGGCCGCGGCGGCCGGCCCGTCCACGCCGGTGCCGGGCACCGTCACGGTCGTCGAGGTTGCGCCCGGTGATCGCGTGACCGCGGGGCAGACGCTCGTGGTGCTCGAGGCGATGAAGATGGAGCACCGCATCACCGCAGACGCAGATGGCGTCGTGGCCGAAGTTCTCGTCGTGCCCGGACAGTCGGTCGATGCCCACCAGGTGGTGGCGGTCCTGGAGGCCGACGCGTGAACCGGCCGGTGATCGTCGCCAACTGCAGCGGATTCTTCGGCGACCGCATCTCGGCGGCGCGCGAGATGGTCGAGGGCGGCCCGATCGACGTGCTCACGGGCGATTGGCTGGCCGAGCTCACCATGCTCATCCTCGCGCGGCAGCGACTTAAGCACGGGCCGGGCGCGGGCTACGCGCGCACTTTCCTCACGCAGATGGAGCAGGTGCTCGGCACGTGCCGCGATCGCGGGATCCGCGTGGTGTCCAATGCCGGCGGCCTCGATCCGCAGGGCTGCGCCGACGCACTCGCCGAGATCGTCGCGAAACTCGACATCGGGCCGGTGAGCATCGGCGTCGTCACCGGTGACGACCTCATGCCGCGCATGGGTGAGATGGACGAGCCCTGGATCAACCTCGACACGCGTGAGGCACCCGACGGCGTGCAGTTCCTCACCGCCAACGCCTACCTCGGCGGCGAGCCCATCACCGCGGCCCTCGCCGCTGGCGCGGATGTCGTCATCACCGGACGCGTCACCGATGCCGCCCTTGTCGTGGGGCCTTCCGCGTGGTGGCATGGCTGGTCGTACGCCGATGCGGCGGCAGGCGACCGCGAGCAACTCGATCGCTTCGCCGGCGCGGTCGTGGCCGGCCATGCGATCGAGTGCGGCGCGCAGGTGACGGGCGGCAACTACTCGTTCTTCTCCGCACTCCCCGGCATGGAGCATGTGGGATTCCCCATCGCCGAGGTCGCGGACGACGGCTCAAGCGTGATCACCAAGCACCCCGGCACGGGCGGGGCCGTCACCGTGGGCACCGTCACGGCTCAGTTGCTCTACGAGGTGGGCGGAGCGGCGTACGCCAACCCGGATGCGACTGCTCGCTTCGACTCCATCACGCTCGCGCAGGAGGGCGCTGATCGCGTGCGGATCAGCGGCGTGCGCGGTGAGACCCCGCCCGAGCGGCTCAAGGTTGCGGCCAACTACCTCGGCGGCTTCCGCAACTCGATGACGCTCGTCGTCACGGGGCTCGATGCCGAGGCGAAGGCTGATCTCGCGTTGCGCACCATCACGGGACTGTCACTCATCGAGGCCCTTGAGCCCGGCATGTCGGCTTCCACGCGCGCGAGCCGCTCAACTCTGGCGGTCCGCGAACTCGACATCGACTGGTCACCCGCGACCGTCGAAGATCCAGCGTCGACCGCCGATGCGCAGTCGCTCCTGCGCCTCACCGTCCGCGACATGGATCCCAAGGCCGTAGGCAAGCCCTTCACCACCGCGGTCGTCGAGTCCGCGCTCGCCTCGTATCCCGGAATGTTCCCCACCGCGCCTCCCGGCGAGGGCACTCCCTACGGCGTCTACTGGCCCACGACCGTCGAGCGCGGCGTCGCCCGGCCCGTGGTCACCGTCGACGGAGCCCCCGTCGAGGTGCGCCCGCACCTTCTCGCGGAGTTCCCCGTCGTGTGGGAGCCGCCGGTGCGGCACGGTCATCTCCACGACGGAGGTGAGAGCGTGCGCGTGCCGCTCGGACGGCTCGCAGGTGCGCGCAGCGGCGACAAGGGCGGCGCGGCCAACGTGGGAGTCTGGATTCCGGTTGGAGTGCCCGATCGCGACGCGGCGTACTCCTGGCTCGTCGAGCTGCTCAGCCCAGAGCACAGCCCCCCCTTGGTCCCCGATGCAGCTCTCCTCAGGATCGATTCGCATACCCTTGCAAATCTC
>CAYYZU010000320.1:0-2465 GCA_964476205.1 uncultured Actinomyces sp.
CGGCGGCCACCGACGTGCTCATGAGCCCAGCGCCGAGTTCCACGGACGTGACGGCAACGATGATGGGCAGGGCCGTCGCGACGTAGAGCGAGTAGCCCGCACGCTCCTTGGCCCGGGGGATGGCCCGTCGGTAGATGAAGAACTGCGGGACACCACGCACGACCAGCAGCAGGACGAAGAAGATCAGGAGCAGGCTCGGGTTGTCGACGATTGAGTCCACGTCGAGCCGCGCGCCGGAGACGATGAAGAAGATCGGGATGAACACGCCGAAGGCGATGCCCTCGACCTTCTTCTGCAGCACGGCCTCCTCGTTGGTCGGCGCGAGCTGCTTGATGATGATGCCGGCAATGAAGGCGCCGAGCACAACGTCGAGTCCGAAGCCCTCGGCCACGGCGAGCAGGGCCACAAGCAACAGTGCCGTGAGCCGTACGGCGGTCTGCGAACTCGTTTCCTGCCCGCGCTCGATGACGTTAAGGACCTTGTCGGTGCGGAACCACTGGGGGATCTTGGCGAAGAGCAGGGCGATGGCCCCGAAGAGGAGCACGGACAGAAGGGCCAGCCCGAACGACTTGGTAGTGAGGAGCAGGGAGATCGCCAAGACCGGACCGAATTCGCCGATAGCGCCCGCACCCATGAAGTAGGTCCCGAAGGGTGTCTTGAGCAGCCCCTTGTCGCGCAGGACAGGCAGGAGCGTGCCGAGCGCGGTGCTGGTCAGGCAGATGGCGACGCCGAGGTAGTCATCGACGATGCCGGCCACCTCGAGCACCCCGGTCACGATCAGGGCCAGCGCGGCACTCACAAGCCAGCCGATCAAGGCGAGCTTGCCGGATCGGCCGCGGATAGCGTGCTTCTCCAGCTCGAGGCCTGCCGCGAAGAAGAGGAACGCCAGGCCGAGTTCGGCGAGCAGATTGATGGCATCGTCGAGCTGGATCCAGCCGAGCACTTCCGGGCCGAAGAGGATGCCGAAACCGAGCATGAGCACGACCTCGGCCACAGGCAGGCGCAGGAGGCCGACGATCAGAGGCGTAGCCGCCGCGATGGCCGCGATGACGAGGAGCGAGTAGAGCTCGGTCTTGAGATCGCCCTCGGCGGCGGTCGCCATCACGGCTACGAGATCCATGGAGCCCCCTTCGACATCCCGGGCGGGAGCCTAGTGGGGCCCGCATCGGCCGATCGAGGTCCTAGTCTCAGGTGCGTGTCCGCACGGTCCCCCTGGGCGATCCTCCTTGTCCTCGCTGCTGCCCTGGCGCTCATCTCCTTGGACAACACGATCGTCAACGTCGCCCTGCCGACGCTGCAGGAGGAACTCGGCGCGACCACGGCAGAGCTCCAGTGGGTGGTGGACGCCTACTCGGTGCTCTTCGCAGGGACGTTGCTCCTCGCGGGCAGTCTGGGCGATCGCTTTGGACGCCGCCGCGCGCTCGTCATCGGAATGGTCATCTTCGGCGCGGGCTCGCTGGCCGCGGGCTTTGCGACGACGGCGGACCTGCTCATCGTGTGCCGAGCGATCATGGGCGTCGGTGGGGCTTTCATCATGCCCTCGACCCTGTCGATCCTCGTGCAGGTCTTCACCGACCCTCGGGCGCGCGCCCAGGCCATTGGCATCTGGGCCGCCGTAGCAGGCGCCGCCGTCGCCATCGGTCCGATCCTCGGCGGACTCCTCCTTGAGTACACAACGTGGCACGCGATCTTCTGGGTGAATCCGCCGCTCGTCGTTCTCGCCCTCATCGCCACGCTCGCCCTTGTCCCCGAGTCGCGTGATCCGAGTAGGCCGCAGCTGGATCCCCTCGGGGCGGTGCTGTCGACCGTGGGACTCATCGCCTTCGTCGTGACCGTGATCGAGGTGCCCGACCAGGGCATCACGGGCCTGACGATCGCGTCGGCAGTCACGGCCGTCGTGTTCCTTGCCGCCTTCGTGTGGTGGGAGCGGCGCGCCCCTCGGCCTCTGCTGCCGATGGAGCTCTTCGGCAACCGTGTCTTCACCGTCGCGATCATCACGGTCGCGCTCGTCTACGGCGCGCTCATGGGCGTGATGTTCTTCCTCCCGCAGTTCCTGCAGCTCGTGCAGGGTGACACCCCCCTGCAGTCAGGTATCGCCATGCTGCCGGCCGCGGGCGGGCTCTTCCTCGCGTCGCTCTTCAGCCCGCGCTGGGCTGAGCGCTTCGGCACGCGCCGCGTCGTCGTGACCGGCTTGCTCGTCGTCACTGTCGGGCTTGCCTGGGCGGCCTACCTCACCGCGGGCTCGTCGTACCTCCATGTCGGCGGCAGTCTCGGCCTCATGGGCCTCGGTCTTGGCATGGTCCTGCCGCAGGCGACGAACGCCGTGCTCGCCTCGGTGCCGCGCGAGCGCGCGGGCATGGGCTCAGCGGTCAACGACGGCGTCGGCGAGCTCGGGGGGTCGCTCGGCGTGGCCATCCTCGGCTCGCTGCTCTCACTGGGCTATCGCAATGAGATCGAGGCGCAGA
>CAYYZU010000321.1:0-2462 GCA_964476205.1 uncultured Actinomyces sp.
GAGCGGCCGGCCACTGTGGATAATCGTGTGACCTGCGTCACTCCGACACGCCGCTTCGACACGCCGTCCCCTAGGGGAGGGACCGCGACACGCCGAAGTCAAGTAGGCGCGAGGCGGGTGGGACGGATGTTGACGAGTCCGTGACCTTCCTGTTATGTTCCCATGCCTATGTGGAGCGATCTGCCTGACCAGTCAGACCTCGAGGACCGTCGCGCGGCCCGCGCCGAGCGTCGCGAGCAGGCCCGGCGGAGCCGGATCAAGCGCCTGTCGGTCACCGTCACGACCCTGACCCTCATCGGCTTCGGCGGCGTGATCGTCCTCACCCGTCCTGCGGCCGACGTCGCTCCCACCGCCGCCGTGGCCCCCGCAAGCACTCCTACCCCGACCGCCAGCGCCTCTGAGCAGGTCGTGGAAGACAAACTCCGCCAGGCCCTGGCCACCGGCTCGGGCCAGGCTCCCGCCGTCACGGAGCCTCCCGCCGAGGAGACGAACGTCGTCGCGGCCGCAGCTCCCGCTGCTCCGGCCCAGGAGACTTCCGCGCCGAAGGCTCGCGAGGCCAAGGCAGCCGATGAGCCGGCTGCCCTTCCTGCTGAGGAACTCCCCGTCGCCAGCGAGGGCGACTACGGCACTGTCGTCGAGGTCGCGCAGCGCGCGCTCGACGTCGAGCCCACCGGATACTTCGGCCCCAAGACCAAGGCCGCCGTCGCGGAGTACCAGGAGGCCGTCGGTCTCCCCGCGACCGGCCAGATCGCGACCTTCACCTGGTCGGCCCTCGGCGAAGAGACCGTCTCCGCAGCACTCGATGCAGCCACCACCGCCGACGGGTTCGTCGACGGCGAGCCCGCGGAGATCCAGGAGAGCCCCGAGCCCAAGTCGAAGGCGCGCAACACCAACGCCGGCGACCCCCCGGTGCTCGAGGAGACCGACAGCGGTGAGTCTGTTGCCGTCGTGCAGCGCGCGCTGGGCGTGAAGCCCGCGACCGGCTACTACGGCCCGCTCACCGTCAAGGCCGTCAAGCAGTTCCAGGCCGACAACGGCATCCCCACCACGGGTGTCATCGCCACCTACACCTGGGGCGCACTTGGCAAGCAGACCGCACGCGACGCCGCGATCGCCCATGCGACGTACGGAACGGTCTTCGGTCCCGGTGCCTCCAAGGGCAATGGCGGCAACTCCGGCAACGGCGGCGGCAACTCCGGCAATGGCGGAGGCGGCAACGGAGGCGGAGGCAACGGCGGCGGCTCCACCTCGCAGGGTCGCGACGGTCTCTTCTGCCCCGTGAAGGACTTCTACTACGGCGACGGACTCGGCGCGGCTCGCCCCGGCGGCCGCACGCACGCGGGCCTGGACCTCATGGGCAACCGCGGCGAGCCGATCTACGCGATCGACTCGGGCACCGTCACGCGCTCGGGCTACCAGAGCAATGGCGCCATGATCCTCGACATCACCGGCCCGCGCGGCATGTACTTCTACGGCCACTTCGACAAGATCCTGGTCGGGTACGGCGACTCCGTGAAGGCCGGTCAGCTCATCGGCTACATGGGCGACACAGGGTCACCCGGTGCAGTGCACCTGCACCTCGAGGTGCGGCCCAATGGCTGGTCGGGTGGCTACGACGATCCGGTGCCGCTGATCAAGTCCCTCTGCGGCTGAGGATCAGGCGCAGCAACAGGACTGCGGCTGATCAAGTCCCGAACGGGGTGATCGTGCCCTGGTCGGTGGGCACCTCGGTCGTGGCGATGATGAAGCCGAGGTAGATCCACACGACGATGCCGATCACCACGGACAGGATCACGAAGAGGCGAGCCTTGCCGGCCTGATCGGCCGCCGCGGTCATGTCGCCACGCTTCTTGGAAGCATTGGCCTTCACGGCGAAGATGAGCGCCGGGATCCCCAGCGGCCACGCGCAGAAGATGATCGTGAGGATCGACGGGATCAGCCAGTCGCGTACGGGCGCTCCCGAGGGCGCGACAGCAGGTGCCGGAGGGGCGGCCGGATAGGCCGGTGGCGGCTCCACAGTTGCGCCCGGCTTGGGGCGCGTCTCCTTGGTCCAGGTCTCCCCGGTCCAGTAGCGCTGCAGGTGGTCGGTGAACGGGTCGTCGTACCACCCTGCAGGCATGGGCACGGGAGTCGACATGTCAGCAGCCTAGGAGAAGAGCGCGCTATAGCCGTTGAGGGCCGGCTGGCCGCCCAGGTGAGCGAAGAGGACGGTCGAGGTGGGATCGATCTCGCGCGTCTCGACGACATGGATGAGCGCGGCCATGGACTTGCCCTCGTAAACGGGGTCGGTGACCATGCCCTCGGTGCGCGCCGCGCGCTTCATCGCAGCGATCGTCGTCTCGTCGGGGATGCCGTAGATGCCCGCGTGGAATCGCTCGTCGAGCTCGATGTCGGCCTCGGTGATCGCGCGGTTGAGGCCGATTTTGCGCGCGGTGTCGTCGGCGATGCGCGCGATCTGCGAT
>CAYYZU010000322.1:0-2415 GCA_964476205.1 uncultured Actinomyces sp.
GCACCTTGGTGCGGGCGAAGATCCACACCTCGGCCACGGTCCAGGCCAGCGTGCATGCCACGATCGTGAGCGCGAAGACCTTCGTGTCGAAGGCCGTCGTCCCCTGGAACAGGATGATGAAGATGAAGAGGATCCCGATCTTCACGAGGTAGACCATGAGGGCCACCGACATGGCCATTTGGGGCGCCGTACGCAGGACTGCCCCCACGACCACCTGTCCCACGGTGAAGAACGCCACGACGATCACGGTCCCGATGGCGGCGCCCAGGAGGGCCTTGCCGGGATCGGAGGCCACCAGGGCGCCAATGACGGCAGCCACGATGCCCACGGCCACGGTCACGGGTATGGAGACCCGCAGGACCAGGCGGTCGATGGACGGCATGCACCCCTCCCGGTGACGACTCCCCTCACGCTATCGACTCGGCGTGGGCCCGCACCTTCGGGTGCCTATCCGCGGGTCCCCGTCCGCTGATCGGAGCTCGAGCGGGACGGGCGAGACCCATCGGGGCGAAGGGCAACGAAGAGCACGGCGAGCGAGCCCGCGATAAGGAGCAGTAGCGCGTAGGCGACGGGGATGAAGGCCAGGGCCACCGCGGTTCCGGCGACGACAGCCGTCCACGCGTACATCAACGCGACCGTGCGCCGCTGAGAATGCCCCATTTCGAGCAATCGATGGTGCAGGTGCTGCTTGTCGGGTGCAAACGGCGAGCGGCCCTGGCGGGTGCGCCGGAGGACGGCGAGGCCAAGATCCAGGAGCGGGAGCACGAGCACCGCGAGCGGCAGCAGGATCGGCAGCAGCGCAGGCAGCAGCGTGCCGCCTTCGATTGCGGCCGGATCAACCTGGCCCGAGAGGGTGATGATGCTCGCAGCGAGCAGGAATCCCAGCAGCATCGAGCCGGTGTCACCCATGAAGATGCGTGCGGGGAAGACGTTGTAGGGCAGGAACCCGACGCACATCCCCACCAGGAGCGCTGAGACCAGGGTGGCCATCGTCGCGCGCTCGAATCCGACCTCGACCGAGAGCAGGTAGGAGTAGGCGAAGAATGCCAGTGCTGCGACGGCAACAATGCCTGCCGCGAGGCCATCCAGGCCGTCGACCATGTTGATCGCGTTGATGCACACCAGGACGACGAGCACGGTGAGGAGCACGCTCGTCACGGGATCGAGGACGAGCGTGCCTCCGAAGGGCAGCCAGATGATGGAGATGCCCTGCAGGGCCATCACCGCTGCGGCGAGCACCTGCCCCGCGAGCTTGGTCGGTGCCGCGAGCCCCCAGCGATCATCGATCAGTCCCAGCACGACGATGATCGCGGCGCCGCTCAGCAGGGCCAGCGTGGGGCTGTCGCCGACCTGGAAGACCGAACCCATCTGCGGGAGCTTGCTCGCGAGCAGCAGGCCCGCGCAGAGCCCGGCCAGCATGGCGAGACCACCGAGTCTGGGTGTCGGCTCGTCGTGGACGTCGCGATCACGCACCTCCGCCATCGCCCCCCACCGCAGCGCGAGCGCGCGCGCGAGCGGGGTGACGAGGTACGTCACGGCCGCCGCCGCGACGAGACAGAGGAGGTACTCGCGCACGGGTCGGTGCCTAGACCCCGACCGGAGTCTCGGCGTAGGCCGGGAAGCGGCGAACGAGTGCGTCGACCTCGGCCGCGACCGCGTCGGCACTCGAGGGCTCCTTCACGGCCCGGGCGATGAGATGGCCCACCTCGACCATCTCGGGCTCCCCCATGCCCTGGGTAGTCACCGAGGGCGTGCCCACGCGGATACCCGAGGCCACCGCTGGCGGCTGGGGATCGTAGGGGATGGCGTTCTTGTTGAGCGTGATGCGTGCCGCGTCGCAGCGAGCCTCGGCGTCAGCGCCCGTGACGTCGATGCCCCGCAGGTCGATCAGCGCGAGGTGAGTGTCCGTGCCACCGCTCACCGGGCGCATGCCCTCGTCGGCGAGCGCCGCTGTCAGCGCCTGCGCGTTGCGGATCACCTGCGCGGCGTAGGACTGGTACTCCGGCGTGCTCGCCTCCTTGAGGGCGACCGCCTTGGCTGCGACGGCGTGCATGAGCGGGCCGCCCTGCATCATCGGGAAGACCGCCTTGTCGATGGCGGCTGCGTGCTCGGCCTTGGCCAGGATCATGCCGCCGCGCGGTCCGCGCAGGACCTTGTGCGTCGTGAAGGTGACCACGTCGGCGTAGGGCACCGGGCTGGGGATCGCCTTGCCGGCGACGAGGCCAATGAAGTGCGCCGCGTCGACCATGAGAATCGCGCCGACCTCATCGGCGATCGCGCGGAAAGCGGCGAAATCGATGAGGCGGGGATACGCCGTTGCCCCGGCGATGATGAGGCGCGGCTTGTGCTGAAGCGCAATGGAGCGGACCTCGTCGTAGTCGATCGTCTCGGTGTCCTCGCGCACGCCGTAGGAGA
>CAYYZU010000323.1:0-2402 GCA_964476205.1 uncultured Actinomyces sp.
CCGTCGGGCGAGCGCGGATGACATGGTCGTCGTGCTGCTGCCCGACAGCGGCCGCGGCTACCTGTCCAAGGTCTTCAACGACGAGTGGCTGGCGTCCTACGGCTTCGGCCCAGCGGCGGGGGACCGCACGGTGGGTGACGTGCTCCGCGGTAAGGCCGGTGACCTGCCGCCCTTCGTGCACGCGCACCCGACCGAGTCGGTGCGCGAGGCGATCGACACGCTGCGCGAGTTCGGCGTCTCGCAGATGCCCGTCGTACGCGCGGAGCCGCCGGTGATGGCGGCCGAGGTCGTCGGCTCGGTTGTGGAGCGGGACCTGCTCGACGCCCTCTTCGCCGGTCGCGCGTCGCTGGCCGACACCTTGGATCAGCACATGTCGCCCAAACTGCCTCAGGTGGGAGCGGGCGAGCCGGTATCGGCCGCCGTCGCCGCGATGGAGTCCTCCGACGCGATCCTCGTGCTCGACGACGGCAAGCCTGTCGGAGTGCTCTCGCGCCAGGATCTGCTCGGCTACCTCGCTGGCTGAGGCCACCGGGGGCTCACACGGATCTCGTGTAACACGGGATCCGTGTTAGTCTGCTGCCATGACCAACCTCACCATCACGGTGGACGAGGAGACCCTGCGTCGGGCCCGCATTCGCGCTCTCGAGGAGGGATCCTCGGTCAACGCCGTCCTGCGCGATTACCTGACCCGATACGCCGAGGATCGCAACCGCGCGGAGAGGGATCGAAGTGTGCTGCGCGCGCTGCTCCGCCATGCGCAGGCGCACCCTGGCCGGTCCGGGGGCGCGCACCTCCGCCGGGAGGACCTCTACGAGGACCGCATCCGTTGGTCGCGCTGACGTTCGTTGACACCAACGTCTTGGCCTATGCCTACGACGCCGATTCCGGGGACAAGGGCGAACGGGCGCGCGAGGTCCTCGCAGAGATCGAAGGTGCCGTTGTCAGCACCCAGGTGGTCCTGGAACTCTTTGCCGTGCTTACGCGCAAGCTGGGGCTCCCGCGCGAAGCCGCGGAGGAAGCGACTGAGTCGCTCATGGATCTGGAGGTTGTGGCGACCGATGCGCGCCTGGTGAGAGAGGGTCTGCGGATCTCACGTGACCACGACATCTCGCACTGGGACGCCATGATCATTGCTGCCGCGGCGGCATCGGGGTGTGAAGTGCTCTTGACCGAAGACCTCAATGACGGTCAGGTCATCGAACGCGTGCGCGTGGTCAATCCCTTCCAGTCGTAGGCCCTAACGGCTCCAGATGTCTCCCACGGTGAATCCCGTGGGGAAGGGGTCCGTGGGGTCGACGACGTAGTCGGCGAATCCGGTGATCCACGCATGCCCGGTGATCTCGGGCACGACGGCTCGTACGCCGCCCAGGTCGACTTCCTCGACGAGGCGACCGATGAAGACGGTGTCGGTGATGCTCTCGTGTCGGAACTCCTCGCCTAGGCCGAGCTCACCGCGTGCGTGCAGCGCGGCCATGCGGGCGCTCGTGCCGGTGCCACAGGGGGAGCGGTCGAGGCAGCCGGTGAAGCTGCTCGGTGCGTCCCAGCTGGGCTGTCCCGTGCCCATGGTGACCGCGTTGCGGCGGGAGTTGGTCGCCGATCGAGGCGGAGCCGAGAGCTGGGAGATCGTCACGCCCGCAAGCGACGCATCGAGTGGATGGTGCACGGGGTACTGCTCGCTCGCCGCCAGCGTGAGCATGCTGCCGAGGCGCACGATGTCCGCTCCCTCATCAGGAGTGAGCTCGAGGCCGAAGGCGGCTGCGTCGGCAATGGCGTAGAACATCCCTCCCCAGGCGATATCGGTCTCGATCGTCCCGACGCCCGGGATCTCCACCGGCACACCGAGGTGAGCTGCGTACGCCGGGACGTTGCGGAAGGTGATCGACGTGGCCTTTCCCTCTGAGACCGTGGCAGTGATCTCGATAAGGCCCGCCGGCGCCTCGAGGGTGAACCTCGTGACCGGCTCGGTGACGTCCACCATGCCGGTCTCGATGAGCACGGTGGCGACGCAGATGGTGTTGCTGCCCGACATGGCCGGGTACTCCACGTGCTCCATGATCACGTAGCCGTAGTCCGCCGCAGGATTGCTCGACGGAAGGATCAGGTTGCAGCACGAAGCGGGGTAGCCACGCGGCTCGTTGAGCATGACCTTGCGCAGGTCGTCGGCGTGCGTCTCCAGATATCGCGCCTTGTCCAGCATGGTCGCGCCGGGGACATCACTGACGCCGCCGGTGATGACGCGGCCGGGCATGCCATCAGCGTGGATGTCGACGGCCGTGATCCTGCGATCGACGGTCACGAGGCCTCCCTGGGTCCTCACGGAGTGGTGCTCACGGAGTGAGTCTTACGGGCTGGGCTGATCGTCCATCGTGAAGACGCGTCGCGTCTCCTGTGGCCAGCCGCAT
>CAYYZU010000324.1:0-2380 GCA_964476205.1 uncultured Actinomyces sp.
GCTCCTTGGCTGCCTGGGTCACGGCGTTGTCGACCTCTGCGCGGTCGAGCTTGGACACGATGTCGAAACTGTTGTCGGCCATGGCGACATTGTGGACCATGGGCCCATGGCAGGCGTCCAGGGCTACATCTTCGACCTCGATCGCACTCTCGTGGACCTGCAGTCCTTCACCGACTACGCCGCGGCACTGCGCGACGTCTCGGCGCTCGTCGGCGAGCAGGAGGGTGCTGCGGTGCCGGATGCCGACTGGGATGCCCCGACGCTGTCGACAATGGCGATCCTGGTCGCACTCGCCGGTGACGAGCGATGGGGCGCGGCCTCGCGCGCGGTTGCTTCGCACGAGCGCGCGGCCATCCCGCAGTCCATTGCCATGCCCGGACTGGAGTCGCTGGACGACGCCCTTGCCGGCGCACCTCGGGCAGTCGTGACGCTCTTGCCGGAGGACGTCGCGCGCGACGTCCTCGCTCATCACGGCATCCACATCGACGTCATCGTCGGCCGTGATCCGCTCGTCCCCGCGAAGCCATCAGGCGCGGGCCTCGTCGTCGCCGCTGAGCGGCTCGGGGTGCCCGTGAGTGAGTGCGTGATGATCGGCGACTCGACGTGGGATCACGCCGCGGCCGTGGATGCCGGTGCGTCGTTCATCGGCGTGCCCGTCTCATCCACCGCCTTCGCCTCGGATGTCCCCGTCGCCCAAGGGCTCCTCGCGGCCATCGACGCGACGCGCGGCCAGACACTTCAGACGTAGGGTCGACCCGTGCAGTGGTGGGATGCCGTCATCGTCGGCAGCGGCTTCGGTGCCTCGGTCGCGGCGCTGCGTCTTGCCGAGACCGGGGCGCGCGTGCTCGTCGTCGAGCAGGGCCGGCGTCACTCGCTGGAGGACTTGGACCGGGCCGGGAGACGTACGTCGTCCCTCGTGTGGGCGCCCGCCCTCGGCCGCACCGGCCCGTTGCGCCAGACCGCGCTGCGCCATGCCTTCATCGCGTCGGGAGTGGGCGTGGGCGGCGGCAGCCTCGTCTACGCCGCGGTGCATCTGCGCGCACCCGATGAGACCTTCCGGGCACCGGGGTGGAAGGCGGCCGGCATCACCAGCAGCGCGGAACTCGCCGAGCACTATGCCCTCGCGGAATCCTGGCTCGGTGCCACGCGCAGCCCGGTGCACGGACTTCAGGACGACTGGCTGCGTGCTGCCGCGAGCGATCTCGGAGTTGCCGACACTTTCGGCGCCGCGCGGCAGGGCATCGACTTCGACGCGTGCACGCGCTGCGGGCAGTGCATCAGCGGCTGCCCCAACGAGTCGAAGTTCACCACCGGAGCGACCTACCTTGCCACCGCGGAGCGGCACGGCGCGCGGGTATGGCCGCTCACTCGCGCCCACCGCATCGATCCCGTCGTCGGCGGCGGCTATCGCGTGACGGTTGGGCCGACCCTGGGTCGGTCTGCCCGGCGCGAGGTGCTCGCGCGGCGCGTGATCCTCGGCGCGGGCGTGCTGGGTACGACGGAGCTCCTCCTCGCCTGCCGCGACCGGCACGTCAGCCTGCCTGCTCTCTCACCGACCCTGGGCACGCGCGTGCGCACCAACAGCGAGTCCTTTGCCGTCATCGTGCAGCCACCCGGTGGCCCCGATCTCATGGACGGTCCGACCATCTCCAGCGACCTGTGGCCCGATGCGCAGACGCACGTGACCAACAACCGATTCCCGGACTCCTATGCCTTCATGCGGTTCTTCGTCAGTCCGCTCGTCGACGGGCCTGATCCGCGCCGCCGCCGCCGCGCACTGGCGGGTGCGTATGCGCGCGAGCTGCCGGAGATCGCGCGACAGTTCGCTGATCGCCGGTGGAATCGCCGAGCAACCATCCTCACCGTGATGCAGCACGCAGAGTCGGAGCTGAGACTCGAACTGCGCAGGTCACCCCTGGGCTGGAGCTTGGCCTCCGCCCTCGCTCCGGGGCAGCAGCGCACTCCCACCTGCCTGCCTCAGGCGAGTGCGTCCGCGCGTGCGGTTGCGCGAGCCAGTGGAGGCCGCGCCTACGGGTCGCTGCAGGAGACGCTCTTCGATCTGTCGACCACCGCGCACATCCTCGGCGGCGTACCCATCGGGGAGAGTCCCGATGAGGGCGTGATCTCCGCCGATCACCAGGTGCACGGCTACCCGGGGATGTACGTCGTCGATGGGTCCGCCGTACCGGGCAATCTGGGCGTGAACCCCAGCCTCACCATCACGGCACTCGCCGAGCGCGCGATGGCACGGATGCTCGCGAACTCCTCCGGGTGACCCCTTGGGGTCGTGGTCGTGGCGGCTGCGGCCCCGTCTACGATGGGTCGCCCTGGCAGGTTGCCCGAGCGGCCAATGGGAGCGGACTGTAAATCCGTCGCGAAA
>CAYYZU010000325.1:0-2368 GCA_964476205.1 uncultured Actinomyces sp.
TCTTCGGCACCTCGCAGCTGTCTCAGTTCATGGACCAGACCAACCCGCTGGCCGGCCTCACCCACAAGCGCCGCCTGTCGGCGCTTGGACCCGGTGGTCTCTCGCGTGAGCGCGCCGGCTTCGAGGTTCGCGACGTGCACCCCTCGCACTACGGCCGCATGTGCCCGATCGAGACCCCGGAAGGCCCCAACATCGGCCTGATCGGCTCGCTCGCGACCTACGGCCGGGTCAACGCCTTCGGTTTCGTCGAGACGCCGTACCGCAAGGTCGTCGACGGCCGCGTGACCGACCAGGTCGACTACCTCACGGCTGATGAGGAAGACCTCCACGTCATCGCTCAGGCAAATGCCGCTCTCGCCGATGACGGTCGCTTCAGCGAGGACCGCGTGCTCGTGCGTCGCAAGGGCGGCGAGGTCGACTACGTCACGGCGACCGACGTCGACTACATGGACGTCTCGCCGCGCCAGCTGTGGTCCGTGGCCACGGCGATGATCCCCTTCCTCGAGCATGACGACGCCAACCGCGCGCTCATGGGATCCAACATGCAGCGCCAGGCTGTCCCTCTGCTGCGCGCCGAGGCTCCGCTCGTGGGCACCGGCATGGAGTTCCATGCGGCGTACGACGCGGGCGACATGATCACTGCCGACAAGTCCGGTGGCGTCACCGAGGTGTCGGCCGACCACATCGCCGTCGCCAATGACGACGGCACCACATCGACCTACCGCGTGCAGAAGTTCCACCGCTCCAACCAGGGCACCTGCTACAACCAGCGCCCCGTGGTCGACGAGGGCGACCGTGTCGTGCAGGGCCAGGTCATCGCCGACGGTCCCTCGACGGACCTGGGCGAGATGGCACTGGGCAAGAACCTCCTCGTGGCCTTCATGCCCTGGGAGGGTCACAACTACGAGGACGCGATCATCCTCAGCCAGCGACTCGTGCAGGACGACGTACTCAGCTCGATCCACATCGACGAGCACGAGATCGACGCCCGCGACACCAAGCTGGGCCCGGAGGAGATCACCCGCGACCTGCCCAACGTCTCGGAGGAGGTCCTCGCCGACCTCGACGATCGCGGCATCATCCGCATCGGCGCAGACGTGGTTCCGGGCGACATCCTTGTCGGCAAGGTCACGCCCAAGGGCGAGACCGAGCTCACCCCGGAGGAGCGCCTGCTGCGCGCCATCTTCGGCGAGAAGGCCCGTGAGGTGCGCGACACCTCGCTCAAGGTGCCGCACGGCGAGTCCGGCAAGGTCATCGGCGTCCGCGTCTTCGACATCGACGAGGGCGACGAGCTTCCCCCGGGCGTCAACCGCCTCGTGCGCGTCTACGTCGCGCAGAAGCGCAAGATCACCGAGGGCGACAAGCTCGCGGGCCGTCACGGCAATAAGGGCGTCATCGCCAAGATCCTGCCCGTCGAGGACATGCCCTTCCTGCCCGACGGCACCCCGGTCGACGTCGTGCTCAACCCGCTCGGTGTCCCTGGTCGCATGAACGTCGGCCAGATCCTCGAGACCCACCTGGGCTGGGTCGCGTCTGCGGGCTGGGAGGCCAACCCCTCCGATCCGCGCACGGCCAAGCTCCCCGAGGCGGTGCGCTCGGGTGCTCCCAAGACACGCCTGGCTACCCCGGTCTTCGACGGTGCGAAGGAGGACGAGCTCGCGCTCGTGCTCGAGTCCACGCTGCCGACGGCCGACGGCATCCGCCTGGTGGCCTCCGACGGCAAGGCCGAGCTCCTGGACGGGCGCACCGGTGAGCCCTTCCCGGGTCGCTTCACGGTGGGCTACATCTACATCCTCAAGCTCCTCCACCTCGTCGACGACAAGATCCACGCGCGTTCGACGGGCCCGTACTCGATGATCACGCAGCAGCCCCTGGGCGGTAAGGCCCAGTTCGGCGGCCAGCGGTTCGGCGAGATGGAGGTGTGGGCGCTCGAGGCCTACGGAGCGGCGTACGCGCTCCAGGAGCTGCTCACCATCAAGTCCGATGACGTCCTCGGCCGCGTGAAGGTCTACGAGGCCATCGTCAAGGGCGAGAACATCCCCGAGCCGGGCATCCCCGAGTCGTTCAAGGTGCTCGTCAAGGAGATGCAGTCGCTGTGCCTCAACGTCGAGGTGCTCTCCGGTGACGGCGTCGCCATCGAGATGCGCGACACGGACGAAGACGTCTTCCGCGCGGCGGAAGAGCTCGGCATCGACCTGTCCCGGCGGGAGCCGGCCAGCGTCGAAGAGGTCTAGTCGCCTCACCCGTAGACAACCCCCAGCAACCACAAGGCAAAGGACGACAGGGTGCTTGACGTCAACTTCTTCGACGAGCTTCGCATTGGACTGGCCACCGCGGACGACGTGCGTGCGTGGTCCCATGGCGAGGT
>CAYYZU010000326.1:0-2363 GCA_964476205.1 uncultured Actinomyces sp.
GGTGCCACTCGATGTAGGGGGAGTTCGTCGCAACCTGCACCGGATTGTCCGTGGCGCGAGGGCCTTCCGGATGGAACTCCACGACCGCGCAGGAGTCCTTGTCGTGGATGACGAGGTGCAGGGGCAGCGGGACAGGGATCTCCTTCGGGTTCACATCGACGACGTTGACGGAGAGGGCGGCGGCCTTAGCCTCCGCCACCGTCGAGCACGTGCCCAGCACGAAGGCGATGAGATCGAGGATCCCGATGTCGGACCCGTCGCCCTTAGGTGCGTAGTACGTCGCATGGTCGGGCATGTAGAGCAGGTGCGCGGAAAGGCCCGCGTTGTTCATGCCGTCGGCGTACCACTGCGGATTGTTGAAGCCGGACATGCCGATGACGCCGTACTTCGCCTGCCAGGTCTTGCCGTTGGGCACGAGCGTGCACTGACCCTTGAGGTCGCTGGCGGCGACGCCGATCTGCCAGGGGATCTCGTTGGGGAACTCCATCGTCCGGCCGATGCACGAGGTGCCGTCCTTCGCCGTGGGGTACTTGAAATTGGTGCACATGGGGGACTCCTTCGACGCAGATGTGCGCTGAGGCTAGAGGGAATACCGGAGACGAACCGTCTCAACTGCAGAAGACCGGAGAACCCAGGAGCGCGGCCCGATGCGTCCCCTAGCGTCAGCGCACCCCCGGCCGAGAGGTACCCATGTCCGCGACCACTCCCGCAGCCGCAACTCCCGCTCAGAACCCCGTCAAGAAGCCGACCCTTGCGCTGGCGTTCCTGGGTGTCCTCGGCGCGATCCAAGGCTCAGATCCCAACATCGCCTCGACAGCGCTGGTGGGCGCCGCTCGCGGTCTCGACATGGGCTCGACATCCCTGGCCGCGAGCATCTCCACGCTGGCCCTGGCTGCGACCGCCATTTCTACTGGTCTGCTCGCCGACTCGCTCGGGCGACGCAAGGTGCTGCAGGTGGCCCTGATCGTGTCGATCGTCGGTGACCTCATCGTCTTCCTCGCACCCGACACGGCGTTCTACCTCCTCGGCCGGGTCATCGCCGGAGTTGGGCTCGGTGCGGTCTACGGTGCCGCGTTCGCCTACATCCGGGCAGCAGCCAAGCCCGGCAAGCTCGCCGCCGCGATGGGGCTCTTCACCGCCGTGCTCATGGTCGCCACGATGGTGCTCACTTTCGCCGGCGGGGCACTCTCGTCGCTGGAGTGGCGCACGGCGTTCCTCGTGATTCCCGTTATCTGCGCCATCAGCTTCTTCATCGTGCCGATCCTGCTGCCCAAGGAGCCGCGCCTCAAGCTCCCCAGCAAGGACCTCCTAGGCCAGGTCCTGCTGGGCATCGGCATCATCGCGCTGCTCGGCGGCATCGGCGAACTCGGCAAGAGCCTCACCAGCCCGGTCGCACTGGGCGGGATCGGCATCGGATTGGTCTTGCTCATCATCTGGTTCGTCTACGAGGCTCGCAACGAAAACCGATTCTTCCCGGTGAGCCTGTTCAAGAATCCTGTCTTCCTCGCCGCAATCCTCGCCGGCTTTATATACAACTTCGGCAATTCCATCGCGTTCCTCCAGCTCACCAACCTCTGGCAGTACGTCAATGGACTGAAGACTCTCGAAGTCTCCCTGTGGCAGTTGCCACTACTGCTCGCCGGCATCATCGCCGGCCTGCTCACCGGTCGCCTGATGTCGTCCGGCAAGTTGTCTGCGCGGGCCGTGCTCCTGCTCGGTGGCGTGGTGAGCGCTGCCGGATTGGTTCTGCTCGCACTTACTCACAGCAGTAAGTCGTTCTGGCTCTTCTTCCCCGGGGAGTTTCTCGTGGGAGCCGGCGTCGTGATCGCCGCGGTGCCCTACGGCTCGCTCATCCTCAAGGAAGCCCCCGCCAAGTACTTCGGACCGGTCTCGAGCTCGCGCCTCACCTTCGGCCAGTTCTTCTACGCGATCGGCTTCGCGGCCTCCACCATCGTCATCGACAAGCTCACCATCGGCGGGACGACGGCCAAGCTCGAGGCCGCGGGCGTGCCCGCCACTCAGGTCGGCACCGGCCTCGATGCGGTCACGACGTACGCCGCCCAGAGCACCGCTCCCACCACTTCACTGGGCAAGGAGGCACTGGCTGACGCCACCGCGTCCTACGGCCTCGCCTTTGCCACGATGATGTACATCACGGCCGCGCTCGTGCTCATCGCCGGCGTCGTCGGCTACGTGCTGCTCAAGCGCGCGGGCGACCACGCGGATGATCCGACCCCCGAGTCCATCAAGCACCCGGCACCGTCCACGTCCTCGGGCTGACGCCGCTCCCGGCGCGGGCTACTCGCCGGTAGTAGCCTGCCGCCATGGAGACCCTCGACGTCGTCCGGATCGTGCTCGGGACG
>CAYYZU010000327.1:0-674 GCA_964476205.1 uncultured Actinomyces sp.
ACCTCCTACGGCTTCAGCGAGCACTTCTGCACGGCGCTGCCACCGCGGATGTCGTACACGTAGATCTTCGCCAGGCCCTTGTCGGAGTTGACCAGGGTGAAGTTGATCTTGCCCGGCTTCCACACCTTCTGCGTGAGCAGCAGGGCGGTGGGGGCGGGGCGAGCGAAGGTCGAGGACGTCTCCGTCTCGAGCACGAGCAGGGCATCGTCGCCCTGGTAGATGCCCGGGTTCCAACCGAGGTTCAGCTTGCCCTTCTGGCCGAAGCGCTGCTTGACCATCTCAGCGTGCTGCTTGGTCATGGCCGGCTTGCACTGGCCTGCATCAAGCACGTTCTGCTTGTAGTTGGCGATCACGCCATGGAGACCACCGTTGTCCGACAGGCCCTGGGCCCAGTCGATACGCGTCCAGATGGAGATCTTCTGGCCAGACCCCTTGGCGTTGTTGGTCTTGCCAATGAACGTCTTGCCAGCGAATCGGTCGGTGATCGCGTCGTCCGTGATGAAGAGGTAGGGGAAGGTCTTCCCGATCTTCTTGTTGACGATCTCGGCCTTGACAATCGTCTGGGCAGCCCTGGTCGGGCCGACGGAGAGCCAGCGCTTGCCCTCAGTGGGGTTGAGCGCGTAGGTCTGGCCGTTCTGGTCCGTGAGCGTGGTCGGTGCCACGCCCGGGCGGGT
>CAYYZU010000327.1:684-2351 GCA_964476205.1 uncultured Actinomyces sp.
CGCAAAAAAGTACAATCATGACGGACAAAAAAGTGTATTGCGGAAGCGGGAAGAGGACCCACTCGTGTAGAGCAGGGTGCACGTCGGGGTCGGCGTCTCGAGGATCGTGACGTTGTTGCCCATCTGGGCGCACGGCACGGGGTCGGCCGCGGACGCGGTGCCCGCGGGAATGACAGCAAGGACAAGGCCGGCGGCGGCGAGGCCAGCGCCAGCGATAAGGGGGGTTCGCTTCATGGACTCAGGCTCTCATATGCCTGGATTCACATGCTCGTCGACGCGGCGCACTGGTTCTTGCCGATCTCGAGGGTCTCGATCTCCTCAGGCGTGGCCGCCTGGCCTGCGTTCACGAGCCGGATGGTGTCGTAGAAGTCCGGAGCCGCCGGCAGGGTGCTCACGATCTCCTCGATGAAGCGCTCCATGTCCTCGACGGTCATGATGTCGGCCTCGAAGATCGTGCCCAGGGTGGTCTCCACCATGCCCCGGTCGTTGATCTCCTCCATGAGCGTCCAGTGAGCAGGCATGACCTTGGTCGCACGATCGAGTGGCGCCAGGCGGTCATGGATGGTGTGGAAGAGCTCGGTGGCGAGCTCAGATGCCTTGCCGGTGAGATCGGGTCGCCCAAGGCCGCGCACGAAGACGGTGTCGCCCGTGAGAATGAGGTGACCCGGGATGTGAATGCACGTGCTGCCCGGTGTGTGACCAGGCATCTTGATGGCAAGGATCTCCAGGCTTGCCGCTCCGAGATCCAAGACCGCGCCATCGGACAGCGGCGCGTTGGCGAACGGGGTCTTCGTGCCCGAGTCCTCGACCGGCACGTGGTAGGGCACGCCCAACTCCGCCGCCATCGCCGGGCCCCCGGAGATGTGGTCGGCGTGGATGTGGGTGTCGACGATGTGCGTGATCGTCATCCCGTGCTTCTCGGCGAGATCGAGATAGGTCTGCGGGAATCGAGCGGGATCCACGACGACGCAGCCGTGGCCGACAGCGCCGATGACATAGGACAGGCACGCCTTTGCGGGGCGGGCGATCTGGTACCCCACCATTCCCTCGGGCAGCCCCTCGATGGGCCGGGGCACCAGCAGCTCGGCCCAGGCGGCGGTGCCGCCCTCGAGGGTGCGCACGTCGCGCCCCTCGTCCTTGAGCACGTCGATGAGGAGATCACTGCCGTTGCCGTGGGCGCAGACGACCACGGTGTCGTCGGGGATCTCCTGGGCGAGCGCCTCGGACTCCTCCACGGCGACCCAGATCGGAACGTTCTTCATCGGCACTGTGCGCGTGCCTTCGATCTGCCACGCGGCGTACTCGTCCTGGTTGCGGACGTCGAGGACAAAGGGACAGCGCCCCTCGTCGATCTCGGCGTACAGCTCGGCAGGGGTAATCGATCGCGCCATGCGGCTGCCTCCTTGCCCGCCGATTGCACGCGAATCGGCTCACTTACATATGCGCAGATGCTAATGTCCAAACAAGCCCGTGAGAAGGGGTTTGGGAAAGATTGCGGGGCGCCTTGCCCGCGAGCGCCCAGGCCCCCTAGCGTCGACCGAAAGCCCCTTCACGAGGAGTCCACATGAGCACTGATCCCGACGCACCCGACAGCATGACGATCATCGCCTTCAGCGGTGACCTCGACAAGCTCTGGCCGACCTTCATCCTCAGCTCCACCGGCGCCG
>CAYYZU010000328.1:0-2348 GCA_964476205.1 uncultured Actinomyces sp.
CCTCGCGGTAGTAGTTGTACATCGCGAAGACGCCGTCGGGGCTGAGGTGGTCGTAGGCCTCCTGGATCGACTCGCGCGTGAAGAGATACGACTCCAGGCGCAGCTGACTGGCACCGCTCACGAGCGTGAGCGAGTCCGGAAGCGCGAAGAGGATGAGGTCGTACTCCCCGTCGGTGCGCGAGAGGAAGGCGCGCCCGTCGTCGATGTACGTCGTCACGCGCGGGTCGGCGTACGGCTGATTGGGGTTCTTCTCGATGCCGATCTGCTGGATGCGCGGATCGATCTCCACCGCATCGACGTGCTGGGCACCGCGCGACAGAGCGAGCGCCACGTCGGTGCCCGTGCCCGCGCCGATGACGAGCACATTGCGCAGGGGGTTGTCCACGGCACGCTCGTAGGGCTTGCCGTAGAGCGGCTCCAGCTCCAGTCGGCTCTCGGCATCGAGGACGTTCTGGTGCGGGATGCCGTTGACCTGGATGGCGGTGTAGGGCGGTGCGGTGTTGGTGTAGTCCTGTGTCGTGACCTTGTAGTACGGCGACCACGAGACGCCCGGAGTGAGCGACTCGAGCACGAGCAAGACGATGATGCCGAGGGCCGCCAGCCACGACAGGATCGGCAGCGACTTGCCGTAGAGCAGCACGAGCGCCACGAGCATGACCGTCGGCCAGATCCACGATGGCGAGCGCAGGAAGGCCACCAGAGTGAAGAGCAGCGTGCCGCTGAGCGATCCGACGATGTCCCAGCGATAGGCATCGAGTGCGGTGAATTCGAGGAACGCGCGGCCAGTGATCTCGCCCAGCAGGGTCATCGCGAAGGCGACGACGAGGAAGACCAGGGGCAGTGTCACCCACGTGGGCAGGCCCGTGGGCTTGACCTCGGTGAAGAAGATCAACTCGCTCGAAGATCCCTCGATGCGGGCGGGGAAGAAGAAGATGAAGGCGATGAGCACGAGGATCGCGACCGGGGCATAGCGCCCAAGGTCACGGGGCTTGCGGGCTCGCAGGAAGCCCAGTCCGATCCCGAGGAAGGACGCGAGCAGGATCAGGTTGGAGAAGTAGGACAGGTGCACGAGGTTGGCGCCGGCCCACCGGATGAGCGCCAACTGAACAAAGAGCATGAGGGCACTCGCGACGACGAGTCGCAGGCGGGCAGAAAGCAGGCCGACGTGCTGGGAAGGCGCCTCTGTCGTCACGCGCGGAACACTAGCGCCGCACGGTGCTCAGCGGGGGGAACTACCGCGCGGCGACAGCAGAGGGCTCTGCGAGGCGTGCGACCTCGTCGCGGAGGATGGCGCGCACGTCCGTCTCGGAGCGCAGGGACGGATCCGTCATGCACTGCAGCGCTAGGCCGTCGATGAGAGCATGCAAGCGCCGCGCCTCACGATGGATTTCGCGAGTGGAGTCGACCAGACCCTTGCGCTGCATCCCGCGCAGGAGATCCTCGATGCCTTCGGCCACGGACGCGTTCAGCCGGTGGAGCACCTCGGCAAACTCAGGGTCCGCACCCGCCTGCGCAGCGAGAAGGAGCCAGACCCCGGACATGTGGCGGCGACGCTCGCTCACGGGCACGAGCGTGTAGAACACCTCGGTCGCCTTATCGACATCGAGGTTGAGCAGGTCCAGCGACATCAGGTAGTCGGTGTTGTCCTGCACGAGCTGATCGACGGCAAGGCCCATCAACTGCGGCATCGTGCCGACGTAGTGACCGATGCTCGACTTCGGCATGCCCGCCTCGGCCGCCACGTGGCGCACCGAGACCTCATGGGCGCCATCGCGGGCGACGACGCGCCACAGCGCCTCGACGATGACTCTCCTGCGCTCGTCATGATCCACGATCTTCGGCATGTCTCTAGGTTACTCCGCGTCGTCAGACAGCGTCCGTGAAGGTGGCCTCCACGCCGCCGGTGATGCCCACGGTGAGGTTGTAGAGCACGGCGAAGAGCCCCGCCAGGATGGAGACGAGCGCCACCTCTAGAGCTGCGACCAAGACTGTGATGCCCATGACCCGGTCGAAGGCGAGCACGGCTTCGAGGTCGAAGGTCGTGGTGCCTGAGCCGATGACCTCGTCGACGTTGCGGGCCAGTGTCGCGATCACACCGCTGTAGTCGAGTAGCCACCACAGGGCTGCGACCGCGCAGACGATGACGATGCCCAGGGCGACGGCCAGCATGAAGGCAACCTTCATGACCGACCACGCATCGACACGGTAGACGTAGAGTCGTGCCCGCCGGGGTGCCCGGCGACGGGCTACCTCGGGCTCCGCTTCGCCCACCGGAGCGACCGGCGCAAGCGCTGGGGCCGCAGGAGGTGCAGCAGGAGCCGGCGCAGCGACCGGAGGGGCCGCGACGG
>CAYYZU010000329.1:0-2341 GCA_964476205.1 uncultured Actinomyces sp.
AATTCGTCCATTTGTCCCACGAGGCACCTCATCCCACGCGGCAGCGCCTCAGCACTTGTGGGCGGTGATGGGCGTGGCGTGGTCCACGGGGTGGGTGCCCGCAGCCTCGACGGCCTGGATCTGCGCCATGTAGGCGTCCAGGTCGATCTTGCGGCCCGATCGCCAGGTGCCCTGGACCTTCACCTGCGAGGCGAGCTTCAGCGGATCCGCGAGGTAGGGGTCCATGGACAGCTCGACCAGGTCGGCGTACTTGCCCTCGGCAAGGGACCCGATCTCATCGTCACGATGGAGCATGTACGCCGCTCCGATGGTCTCGGCCTTGAGTGCATCGTCGATGCTGATGATCTGGTTGGCGCCATGCACCTGGCCCGTGTCCGTGGTGCGCGTGATGGCCGTCTGGATGTTGAGCAGGGGAATGGGCGGGCTCACCGGCCCGTCGTTGTGGAAGGACAGGTGCGCCCCTGCGCGCACAGCGTCGCCCCACCGCATCCACTGGGAGCCGATCTCCGGGGGAAACATCGTCCCGTCCAGGAGATCACCCCAGTAGATGTACTGGAAGGGACCGAGGGAGATGGTGACGCCCATGGCGACCGCGCGCTCGAATTGATCACCGCGACATCCGCCGCAGTGCTCGACTCGCCAGCGATGGTCGGTACCCATGAGGTTGTTGTCGACCAAGGCCTCTTCATAGGCATCGAGCACGATGTCCAGGCCCACGTCACCGTTCACGTGGAAGGACATCTGCCAGCCCATGGGGGCGTACTTCGCGAGCAGCGCATCGAGTTCGACGCGCGTGTAGTTCATCATCGCGGTGCCGCCGGGACCCAGCGGAATCTCTGCCTTCTGGACCGCGGGGGTGTCGAGGTAGGGGAACGACGACGCGATCGAGCCCACCCAGGGCGAGCCATCGGCCCAGAGCTTGACGCCCTGCTTGCGCAGCATCGCGGGGTCTGGTGAGTCCACCTTCACGCCAGCGTCCGAATCGATGGCCATGTGATAGAGCGACATGCGCACCGGGGAGTCGGGGCGCGTGGTCAAGGCTTCGTACCCCTTGAGCATGTTCGTCGAGTAGGTCATCTCCGATGTGGCCGTGATGCCGAAGCCCGCCATGTACTGCAGCCACTTCGCCGCCGACTCCAGCGGGTGGGGCACCGCGTCCTTCACCGTCGGCAGCGCCGCCTCGAGCAGGGCGGCCGTCTCGTAGGCGATGCCGTTGGAGGTGCCGTCGGGGTTGCGGCCGAAATGAGCACCCGGTGGGTTCGGCGGAGGCTTGCCGTCCGTCCACTTGTTGAAGGCGATCACCGCGGAGTTGAAGTAGGCCATATGCCCGGAGTTGTCCAGGACCACCGCTCGACGAGTGGGGAAGAAGGCGTCGAGGTCCTTGTTTGTGGGCATCTCGGCCTGCTGCAACAGACGGTCGAGGCCCTGGAAGACCACCGGCTGATCCGGCGGGAGCTCCGCGTTGACCTTGGTCCACAGCGCCTGCACATCACTGAAGTGGGGATAGCCCATGTACGGCGCGATCCAGTACGACGGGGGCTGCGTAATCATCCCGCCGAGCATCGGGTGGCTATGTGCCTCGATGAAGCCAGGCATGAGCACCGTGGAACCGAGATCGGTCACGGCAGCGCCCGGCGCAGCTGCCTGGCACTCGGCAACCGTGCCGACGGCAAGGATCTTGCCCGTGGCGTCGTCGAAGGCGAGAGCCTCCGCCCGAGGGTTCGACTCGTCCATCGTGATGACGGATGAAGCCTTGAGAATGACGTTCGCCATGCGGGGACTCTCCTCGGGTAGTGGTGCGTTCAGACAGTCAGCGGCTCAGACAGTGAGCGGCTCAGACAGTCAGCGGCGTCGGGCCACCCGAGTGCGAGAAAGCCACTGACCGCGACTTGGTGAAGTCGGTCGTGGCGAGGTCGATGACGAACCACTGCGGGTCGTCGTACGTGTTGTAGAGGTAGCGATTGCCCGTGAGGTTGGACACGGTCGACCAGATGGTGAGCTCCTGCGTGAGACCGCCGCCCAGCGCAGGCTCCATGATGCTTCCGGTCGAGATGTCGAAGCCGTGGAGAACTCGGATGGCCTGGAGCTCAGCATCCTGCTCGTTGGCCGGTGCCGGCGCGAAGCGCACGTCGGTGAGCACGCGGATGAAGCGCGAGGGAGAGGTGCCGTCGCCCGGAATACCGCGGAAGCCCTGGCCCTGGGCGAACGGGGCGAACTTCGTGCCTCCGATGGTGATGGCGGCAGGGTTATCCGGGCTGAGGCTGAGGTAGTTGCACACGTTGGTCAGGTGCCACTCGATGTAGGGGGAGTTCGTCGCAACCTGCACCGGATTGTCCGTGGC
>CAYYZU010000330.1:0-2339 GCA_964476205.1 uncultured Actinomyces sp.
GCGTATGGCCCGAGATCGACTTCTACGGCTCGGTGTCCGAGGCCGTGGGCCGCGAGATCACTCCGGCGACGTCGGTCGATGAGCTCGCGGGCCTGTGCCGCGCGGTCGGCATCGAGCCCCAAGCGCACTGGGTCGCGGGCAAGTACGTCGAGGAGCTCCTCGACCACTACGTCATCCCCACCCTCGACCGGCCGACCTTCGTCATGGACTACCCCGAGGACACCTCTCCGCTCACGCGGGCTCACCCTGATCGTCCGGGAGTGGTGGAGAAGTGGGACCTCTACATCAACGGCTACGAGCAGGGCACGGGCTACTCCGAGCTCGCCGATCCCGTCATCCAGCGCGAGCGACTCCTCGCCCAGGCCGCACTCGCCGATCGCGGCGACGACGAGGCCATGCCGGTGGACGAGGACTTCCTGCGCGCGCTGGAGATCGGCATGCCGCCTGCCGGCGGCGTGGGCGTCGGCATAGACCGCCTCCTCATGACCCTCACGGGCCTCGGCATCCGCGACACCATCCTCTTCCCTCTCGTCAAGCCCGAGCGGTGATGCCGTCATGACGAGCGAGGTCGTGATCCGTCCGGCGCGCACCCCGGACGTGGCGGCCGTGCGCCGACTGGTGGGCCTCTACACCGAGGACGGCAGGCTTCTCGCCAAGGCACCCGTGACGCTCTACGAGGACGTGCAGGAGTTCCTCGTCGCGGAGGTCGACGGCGTAGTCGTGGGCTGCGGTGCACTCCACGTGATGTGGGAGGACCTCGGCGAGATTCGCACCCTTGCCGTCGATCCCGCGCACGCACGGGAAGGCATTGGCGGGCGCATCCTGGACGACCTCATCGGGCGTGCGCGCGATCTCGGCCTTGCGCGACTCTTCTGCCTCACGTTCGAGGTCGACTTCTTCCGCAGCCGGGGCTTCGACGAGATCGAGGGGAGCCCCGTCGACCACGCGGTCTTCGAGCAGTTGCTTCAGAGTTATGACGAGGGCGTGGCGGAATTCCTCGACCTCGAGCGCGTGAAGCCGAATACCCTCGGCAACCACCGCATGCTTATGCTCCTGCGGTGAAGTACGCCGCCGCGCTCGCAGTCGCCGCCCTATCCCTGGGTGCCGTGTCGCTCGGCGGCGCCGTACCCGCGAGCAGCGCTCCGGCGCAGCCCCTGACCGGAGTGGTCATCGCCCTCGATCCCGGTCACCAGCTCGGCAACTCCAATCCGGAGTTCTTCGACGAGCTCGCCCGCACCCACTTCAACGGGCACATGACCAAGGGCTGCAACACGAGTGGCACCGCGACGAATGCGGGCTACCCGGAGGCCACCTTCAACTGGAATGTCGCGCGCCTGGTCAAGGACAGGCTCGAGGCGCTCGGGGCCGACGTCAAGATGACCCGGCACTCCAACTCCATGCGCAAGTGGGGTCCGTGCGTCGATGAGCGTGGCCGCTTCGGCACCAAGGTGGGCGCCGACCTCATGCTCTCGATCCACGGCGACGGCGCGAGCTCCTCCGGCTACGGCTTCTACGTCATGGTGCCGTCGGTCATCAAGGGCTGGACCGACGACATCTCGGCGAAGTCGATCCGGCTCGGCCAGAGGTTTGTCTCGGGTATGGCGGGTGCGGGCGCTCCCCGCTCGACGTACATCTCGGGTCAGATGCTCATCACGCCCACGATCTCGACCCTCAACTTCTCCGATGTGCCGGTCATCCTGCTGGAGTCGGGCAATATGCGGAACTCCTCCGACGCCGCCCGGATGTCCTCCCCGGCAGGGCAGCGGCAGTACGCCGACTGGATCGTCGCCGGCCTGCGCTCCGCGCTCAGGGCCTGAGGCGGATCTGGTCCATCGAGCCGGTTCGCTGGGGGCGGAATCGGCTCGGGAAGACCCCGGACGCCCCAGGCGTTACCCCTTCGTGGCCTCCCGAGGGCGCGAACGGGTGACCTCGGGGAGGCGGCGCTAGCATCGAACCAGCCGGGCGGCCCGTGCGTCGCATCCGGACAGGCCCGCAGGCCGCGGAGAGAAAGTGGGAGAGCATGTTCGAGAGGTTTACCGACCGGGCTCGCCGGGTCGTCGTCCTGGCCCAGGAAGAGGCCCGGATGCTCAACCACAACTACATCGGCACCGAGCACATCCTGCTCGGCCTCATCCACGAGGGCGAGGGCGTCGCCGCCAAGGCGCTCGAGAGCCTGGGCATCTCGCTCGAGGCCGTGCGCTCGCAGGTCGAGGAGATCATCGGCCAGGGCCAGCAGGCACCGAGCGGTCACATCCCCTTCACGCCGCGCGCCAAGAAGGTCCTCGAGCTCTCGCTGCGCGAGGCGCTGCAGCTCGGCCACAACTACATCGGCACCGAGC
>CAYYZU010000331.1:0-2332 GCA_964476205.1 uncultured Actinomyces sp.
GCTGGCCCTACCTCGCGCGCATCGTGCGCGGCGAGGTGCTGAGCCTGCGGGAGCGTGAGTTCGTCGAGGCGGCCATCGCCATGGGCGCGAGCACCCCTCGCATCCTCTTCCGCGAGATCCTTCCCAATCTCTGGGCGCCGATCCTGGTCTACGCCACGCTGCTCCTGCCGGTCTACATCGCGACCGAGGCCGTGCTGTCCTTCCTCGGCGTCGGCGTGCTGCCGCCTGAGCCTTCCTTCGGCGCGATGCTCTCGGAGAGCGTGCAGTTCTTCCAGCTCGTCCCCAGCTATCTCTTCATCCCCGGCACCCTGCTCGTGATCGTCGTCGTGGCCTTCAACCTGGCCGGCGACTCAGTGCGCGATGCCCTCGATCCCAAGGCGGCCAAGTGAGGGCGCCCATGGTCTCCCGTCCGACACCGATCGACCCGCACGTGGGTCGTGGGAGGAAGGTCACGTCCGTGGCCGGCGGTGCACTGAAGGAGGAAATATGGTGAAGTCCAAGGCCACCCTCGCGATTGGTATCGCGGCGGGTGCGCTGATCCTCGCCGCATGTAGCGGCGGGTCATCTGATGGAGGGTCGGCGAGCGGTGACTCGTCGGCGAGTGGCTCGTCCGCACCCTCGGGCGAAGGCCAGCCCGGTGGCACGCTCACGATCCTGTCCCCGGCCGAGCAGATCCTGTCGCTCGATCCTCAGGTCGCGTACACGGGTGAGGACCTCGCCTTCCTCAGCGCGACGATCCAGCGCTCCCTGACCGCTTACCAGGTCGCTCCCGGCGACGTCGAGGGCACGACCCTCGTCCCCGACATGGCGACCGATACCGGCACCGCGTCCAACGGCGGCAAGACCTGGCAGTTCACGCTTCGTGATGGCATCACCTGGGAGAACGGCAACCCCGTGACCTGCGAGGACGTGGCCTACGGCGTGTCACGCCAGTTCGACATCGGCCTCACCGAGGGCGGTCCGGTCTACGCCGTGAGCTACCTCGACATCCCCACCGACGAGGAGGGCAACTCCGCCTACGCCGGTCCCGCTGATGGCACCGGCCAGGAGCTCTTCGACAAGGCCGTGGTGTGCGATGGCAACACCATCACCTTCAACCTCAACCAGCCTGTCCCCGACTTCAACTACGCGGTGACGCTGGGCTTCAGCGCCGTTCCGGCCGACATGGCCGCGGGCGTGGAGTACGGCGACAAGCCGATGTCCAACGGCCCGTACAAGATCTCGGAGTACGCCAAGGGCAAGGGCGGCAAGCTCGTCCTGGTGCGCAATGAGGCATGGAGCGCCGACAGCGATCCCTACCGCAAGGCCTACCCCGACTCCTGGGTCGTCAACTTCGGCATCGAGGAGTCGGTGGCCGACCAGCGCGTCATCCAGAGCTCCGGCGAGGACGAGTTCGCCATGGTCCAGGGCCTGACGACGGCATCGCTGCCGATCGTCTTCGAGGATCCGCAGTACGAGTCGCGTCGCATCGACGCCTTCGACCCGTACACGATCTACGCGGCCGTCAATGCGCAAAAGATCCCGGACCAGAAGTGCCGCCAGGCACTCGGTGTCGCCCTCGACCGCGAGGCGCTTCTTCTCAACGCCGGTGGCACCTTCGCCGGTGAGTTCGCCGACGGAGCTGTCAAGCCCAACATCGGCATTGACTACGCCCCGACCGGCCTCTGGGACGGACTGCTCGGCCAGGCGGTGCCCGGCACCGGTGACCCCGAGTTCGCCAAGAAGCTCCTCTCCGAGGGTGCTAACTGCCCGACCGAGGTGACGCTCGACTACGCCCAGAGCGAGGACAACGACAAGGCTGCAGCCATCTGGGTCGAGTCCCTCGCCAAGGCGGGCATCACCGTGAAGCCCAACCCGATCGAGCGAGGCCAGTACTACGGCGTCGTCTTCGAGAATGGCAACGAGATCATGCTCGGCGGCTGGGGTGCTGACTGGCCCAATGCCTCCACGGTTCTCCCGCCGCTCTTCGTGCAGGGCTGGAACCTCTCCCAGGTCGAGGACAAGGCCTTCAACGAGAAGGTCAAGGCCGCCTCGGTCGAGCTCGACCGCGACACCCAGGCCACGATGTGGCATGAGCTGAGCAAGGAGGCCGCGTCGCAGATGTGGATCATTCCCACGCGCTTCGGCCGTGATCAGCGTCTCGCCGGCACCAAGGTGGGACCGATCTTCAGCTGGTCGGCGTACGGGTCGTACCCGTACCCGATCATGTACGCCGTGCAGTAAGCGCACGCGCCGCGAGGTGGAGGCGGGCATCCGCCTCCACCTCGCGGCATCACATCCGAGCGGCATCACATCTGAGCGGCATCCCGCGCAACGGGCAGGAAGGGAGGAT
>CAYYZU010000332.1:0-1712 GCA_964476205.1 uncultured Actinomyces sp.
CTTCCACTGGGCGGAAGCAGCAGGCTTCCACTGGGCGCCGGGCAAGGGACGCGTGCTCGCCAATGCACGCACCGCGCGGGCATGGGGACACTGTCGCAATAGAGGCGCGCGCCCGCTGCAGCGGGCTGAGGCGGCGCGCGCGGAGCTCACGGCACTGCTCCTCGACGGCCTCGGGCGCTCGAAGGTGGTCGAGGCCTCCGAACTCACGCCGGAGGAGGTTGCCGCGCAGCTGCGCGTGGTGATGTTCGGCGCGATCGAGACGATCCAGGCATCCGTGCTCACCACGCTCATGCTGCTGATCCAGCATCCGGAGTCGATGGCGCAGGTGCGTGCGGATCGCTCCTTGCTCGCGGGGGCGGTCGACGAGGCCATCCGCTGGATGCCCCCGGTGGCCTTCATGGAGCGCTGGACGCGGGAGCCGGTCACGCTGGCGGGAGTGGAGATCGGCGCGCGGGAGTTCGTCGGAGTCTCAGTGATCGCGGCCAATCGTGACCCGAGTGTCTTCGACGATCCACTGCGCTTCGACATCCATCGCTCGAATGCGCGGCACGGACTGAGCTTCTCGTCGGGTGAGCATCACTGCCTCGGCGTGCATCTCGCCCGCATGCAAACCATGGTCGCGTTGGAGGAGATGCTCGACGCGTGGCCGGCCATTGACCTCGTGTCGGTCACCCCGCCGAGCGGCTTCGCCTTCCGCCGCCCGGCGGACATGGTGGTGTCTGTCTAGCGGCAGGACGTGGGCGCGTAGAGCTCGCGCAGGCCGGCGATGTCACCTGGCTGCGGCGTGAGCGGCGACTGCCCGACCGTGTGGATCGGATACATCAGCAGGCGCCTGTCCTTCACGTGGCCGAGCCCGAGGATGTGCCCGATCTCGTGGTAGAGCAGTGCACCACGACCGCGCACGCCGAAGCCGGGGGCCGTGGCCCAGTCGCTGCTGGTGAAGAGCGTGAGGATTCCGGAGCCGAGCACTCCGTCGCGCTCGGCGGCGCCCGCGGAGGCATCGGGGCCGTCGAACGGCGCCTTGCCCCACGCGATCTCGATGTCCGCGCGTCCGCCTGCTTCCTGACGGAAGCGCAATCCCGTGAGCTGGGCGAAGCGGTCGAAGACCTCCGTGACGTCGGCGATCATGCCCGCGTCGCCACCGAGCGGCGCTCCCGCTCCGTCGTAGGCCCACGTGAGGGTCGAGCAGCGCGGCCAACTCGCGACCGAGTCCACGAGGGGAGCCCAGCCGCGGCTCACGCGGAAGGTTGACACTGCCGAGTCACCGCCCGCCGTCACCCGCACGCGGTAGGCCCCGGCCTTCTGGGTGCGCTTCAGGGGGATCGCCGCGCGGTACGTCGTTTTCGCAGACGAGGCCTGCCACACGGTCGCGCCGCCGCGCGTGACGACGATCCGGACGGGGGTGCCGCTCGAGGTCACGCTCACCGTCACCGGGCGCACCTGGCGCTCCTCGTCGTCGGGGAAGAGCCACATCGTCGACAGGCTGACGCCCAGCGTGGCGGCCTCGACGGATGCGGACGCGACGACCTCGCGGTTGAGCTCGAAGTCCCACTCCCCATCGACCACCGTGGAGCAGTCGAGCTCGAGCCTGAGGTCGATGGGCTGCCCACGGCGCAGCGATGCCATCTCGCGGGACTCGACGAGCACCTGGATGCGCACGTCGTAGGTCTTGGCTGTGCCTGCGGTGAGGAGGCGCCGGTCGGTCTCCACGG
>CAYYZU010000332.1:1722-2332 GCA_964476205.1 uncultured Actinomyces sp.
CGGCGTATGCCCGCAGGATGATCGTGTGGCACACCACGTCGCGCTGCGCCACGAGTCCCAGGGTTCCTCGCGCGGACACGACGACATCGGAGTCGCGACCGGAGTAGGTCTCAGGGGTGAAGGCCACATCGGCGTCGACGCTCACACCCAAGTCCGCCCGTGGCGTGACATTGGAGGGGTCGGCGGCAAAGGCTTGGGGGGTGACCAGCAGCGCCGCGACTACCCCGGCGGCACACGCCCACGCGAGCGGTGCGCGCAAGACGGTCACCTGCGCGAGGGTAGTCGCGCCGCGTACCGGTTTCGAGTCGATTGCCGCGAGCACCCGTTACGAGCGAGGGCCGGGGATCTCGCCGGAGCCGCGCGCAATGAGTTGCGTGGGCACGAGGTGCACGCCGCTGCCCGCAGGATCGAGGGCGAGTGTGGCCGCGAGCGCGCCGATGCGACGTGGGTCCTGCGCGACCACGGTGATGCCGGGCTGCAGCAGGTCGGCGAGCTCGAAGTCGTCAAAGCCGACGAGGGCCACGCGGTCGGCCAGGCCGCGGTGCTGCAGGACGGAGACCGCCGTCATGGTGATGAGGTCCTGCGCGGTGAAGAGCGCGGTCGGCGGATC
>CAYYZU010000333.1:0-2328 GCA_964476205.1 uncultured Actinomyces sp.
AGTTGAACTCGTAGACGGGCATCTTGTAGATCGCCGGGTACATGAACATGCCCAGGAGCGGAATGCCCGGGGTGATGATCTGGAGGTAGGCGCCCATGTTGGCGATGAGCTCGACCTTCATGCCCAGGAGCTTGCCGTCCTTGGTGGAGGCAATGGTGATGTCCTGGATCTGGTCGCGGCCATGGTGTGAGGCGACCATGTCCTCGCTGCGCGTCTCGGTCCACTTGACCGGACGGCCGAGATGGCGAGCGATCTGCACCGCGAGGACTTCCTCACGGTAGAGCTGCAGCTTGCCACCGAAACCGCCGCCCACGTCAGGGGCGATGACGCGGAGGGAGTTCTCCGGGAGACCGGTCACGAGGGCGAGCAGCACGCGCAGGATGTGCGGGATCTGCGTCGCGGACCAGATGGTCATCTCGTTGCTCATGCCCATGGGCGAGGCGACGACAGCACGCGGCTCCATGTAGCCCGCGATGATGCGCTGGTTGATGAAACGGCGCTTCACCACGACGGCATCGTCGCCGGCCGCCTTGACTGCTGCCTCGAAGGCACCGTCGCCCTGAGGATGGAGCGGGAACTGGTAGCAGACGTTCGTGCCGAGGCTGCCGTCCGCAGCATCGTGTACGGCGGTCGAGCCCTGCTTGAGTGCAGCCTCCATATCGATGACCGCGGGGAGTGGCTCGTAGTCGACCTCGATGGCATCGAGGGCATCGGCGGCGGCGTACTTGTCGGTCGCGAGGACGACCGCGACGCAGTCGCCCACGTGGCGGACCTTGTCGACGGCCAGGGCCGGGAAGGCCGGCATCTGGATGTCGTCGGTCACCGGCCACACGCACGGAATCGAGCCGTTGAGTTCGCCGAGGTCCTTGGCGGTGAAGGCAGCCACCACGTGGGGCCGCTTGAGAGCGGGGGTCACGTCGAGATTGGTGATCTTGGCGTGGGCCATCGGGCTGCGCAGGATCGCCATGTGGAGCGTGCCCGGGAGCTGGATGTTGTCGGTCCAGTTCGTCTGGCCGTGGAGCAGGCGCGCATCCTCCTTGCGGCGGAGCGGCCGGCCCATCGCATTGGCGTTGGTGTCAGGCAGGGTGTCGGTCACTTCGTGCCCCCCATGAGCTCAGCCGCGTACTCCACGGACTTGACGATGTTGTGGTAGCCAGTGCAGCGGCACAGGTTGCCCTCGAGTCCCTCGCGGATTTCGTCCTCGGAGGGGTTGGGGTTCTCCTGGAGCAGGTCGACGGCAGCCATGACCATGCCGGGCGTGCAGTAGCCGCACTGCAGTCCGTGACACTCCTTGAAGGCGGTCTGGACGGGATGCCACTTGTGCTCACCCTCGGCGAGGCCCTGGACGGTGAGCACCTCGCGGCCGTCGGCCTGGACGGCGAGCACGCTGCAGGACTTGACGCTCTTGCCATCCAGGAGGACGGTGCAGGCGCCGCAGTTGGACGTGTCGCAGCCGATTACGGTGCCGACACGGCCGATGTCTTCGCGCAGGAAGTGGACGAGAAGTCGTCGAGGCTCGACGTCGACGTCGTAGACCGTGCCATCCACGGTCACGCTGATGGGGATGTGGGTCATGTCTCTCCCGTGTGAGCTCAGGGGGCGATCCGAGGGCACGCCACCCGCCCCGTCGGACGGGCGACTCCGACGCTAGGGGCTGTCGCCTCTTCGCGGGGCCGTTTCTCCACTAATGCTTCCCCGCCCGGGGGTCAGGGGACTACGGTCAGGCCTGAGGTCGCCGAGAGCCGGCGCCCATATCTCGGAGGACGCATGTCGACCACCCCTCCCCCTCCCCCTCCTATGCCCGCCGGTGGCGGCGGCAGCACCCAGGACAACGGCAGCGGCACCATCGCGCTGGTGACGGGCATCCTGAGCTTCTTCGTCTGCCCGATCATCCTGTCGATCGTGGCCATCGTCTTCGGCAAGAAGGGCATGGCGGCTGCGGCTGCCGGCACCGCCGACAACGGCGGTCAGGCCAAGGCTGGCTACATCATGGGCATCATCAGCCTTATCCTGGCGATCATCTTCATCATCATCTACATCATTCTGGGCGTCGTCCTCGTCTCAAGCGGTACGTCGACCAGCTGACAGCAGTGCGCGAAGGGGGTCGGCGAGCATCCGCCGGCCCCCTGCTGCATGCCCGGCACACATCCGATTCGAAGTGCGACCATTGAGGACGCTTTCAGCCCTCCCCAGCTGTCCACGACGGTCGCACTCGCGAAGGGGTGACGGCGGTCCGGAGAGTGGGGCGTTACGGGCCTAGGGTGGGAGCGTGACGGAGGACAAGCCCGCCGATCAGGCCACGCCCGATGAGCCGGTGGCAGTTGAGAC
>CAYYZU010000334.1:0-2318 GCA_964476205.1 uncultured Actinomyces sp.
CTCCGCGGTGAGGGCCGCGCGGTCCACGCCGACCGCGTCGAGGAGCGCCGTGGCGATGCCCTCGCCCTGCTGGAGCAGCGAGTCGAGGATATGGAGCGGCTCAACCTGAGCGTTGCCCTTGGCCGCGGCGATGCGCACCGCAGCACCCAGGGCGTCCTGGGCCTTGGTGGTGAACTTGATGTCCATCGTTCTCTTTCTGTCTTTCGTCGATACGTCTTAGGCGCCGCGTCGGCGCTGGGGTCGGTAGAGGACAAGCGCCGTGGAGCGCTTCTCGCGCGCGTAGGTCTCGACCTGATCGCGCAGGCGGTCGACCTCAGCCTGAAGCTCGAGCAGGCGTCTGATGCCCTCGAGGCTGATGCCCGCGGCCGAGAGATCAGCGATCTCGCGCAGTCGCTCGACATCGCGCGCAGAGTAGAGCCGATTGCGGCCGTTGACGCGCTGCGGGCTCACAAGACCGAGGCGGTCGTACTGCCGCAGCGTCTGCGGGTGCATGTCCGCAAGCTCGGCGGCAACGGAGATGGCGTAGACGGGTCGGTTGTCGTCCATCACGACCCCTTCGCCGCCTCGAGCAGACCCTTGCGCGGATCCTCGCCGCCACTCGCCTCGACGAAGCGCTCGAGGGCCTCACGTGCCTCGTCGGTGAGACCCGAGGGCACCTGCACGTCGACGGTCGCGAGCAGGTCGCCCTTCGTGCCGTCCTTGCGCGTCACGCCCTTGCCCCGTACCCGGAAGGTGCGGCCATTCGCTGTGCCGGCCGGGATCTTCAGCGTCACGGTGCCGCCGCCGGTCACCGGCACCGACACCTGGCCGCCGAGCGCCGCCTCAGCGAAGGTGACCGGCACCGTCACGGTGAGGTTGTCACCCTTGCGCGCGAAAACCGGGTGCGGTGTCACGTGCACGACGACGTAGAGATCGCCGTTGGCTCCACCGCGCTCGCCCGGTGCGCCCTTGCCCTTGAGCCGGATGCGTGCGCCGTCCTTGACGCCCGCGGGGATGCGCGCCTGCACGGTCCGCGTGCTCACGCCGCGACCGGAGCCGCGGCAGTTCGAGCACGGATCATCGACGATGAGCCCGCGCCCCGCGCACGCCGTGCACGGCTCGGCGAAGGCGAAGCCACCCGCATTGCGCGTCGTCTGCCCGCTGCCCTGGCAACTGGGGCACACTCGCGGGACCGTGCCCGCGCGCGCACCCGTGCCCTTGCAGCTGTCGCAGGCTGCGTCGCTCGCGAGGCGCAGCGGCACGGTCACGCCGTCGAGCGCCTCGTTGAAGCCGAGGGTGATCTCGCTCTCGACGTCCTGGCCGCGGCGCGGTGCCTGGGCTCGCCGCCCGCCGCCGCCACCGCGTCCGCGGCTGAAGATGTTGCCCAGGATGTCGCCCAGGCCACCTTCGTCGGCGCCGAAGACATCGCTGAAGTCGTACGACGCTCCGCCGCCGTAACCGCTGCCGCCGAAGCCACCCGGGGCACCGTAACCACCGCGACCGAAGCCTCCGCCACTCGCGAAGAGCGTGCGCGCCTCGTCGTACTCGGCACGCTTCTTGTCGTCGGAGAGGACGTCGTACGCCTCGGAGACCTCCTTGAAGCGCTCCTCGGCCTTCGGGTTGTCCGGGTTCTTGTCCGGGTGCAACTCACGCGCGAGCTTGCGGTACTTCTTCTTGATCTCGTCGGCGGGGGCGCCCTTGTCGACGCCGAGGACCTTGTAGAAGTCCTTCTCCAGCCAGTCCTTGTTCATCCTGCCTCGTCTGTCTTGGCTCGCGTCTGTCTTGACTCGCGTCGTGTCATGCGTCGGCAACGGCCACGCGCGCGGGGCGCAACACGCGCCCGGCGTGGCGGTAGCCGCGCTGGTAGACCGATGTCACGATCGGCCCCTCGAGTCCCTCGCGGGTCTCGCTGGTGAGCGCCTCGTGAACGGCGGGGTCGAAGGGCTCGTTGGCCTCGCCGTACATCTCCAGGCCGAGCTTGGCGCATGTCGCCTCGAGTGATTCGCCCACGGACTTGAAGGCGCCCTCGAGCTCGCCGTGCTCACGCGCCCGCTCGATGTCGTCGAGGATCGGGAGCAGCTCGGTGAGCACACCGCCGATCGTGACGTCGCGCGCGGCCTCGCGGTCGCGCTCGACGCGCTTGCGGTAGTTGGCGTATTCGGCGTGCACCCGGCGGAGGTCGTCGGTCAGCTCCGCGACCTTGGCATCGGCGGCCGTGAGGTCGGCTTCGATGACGGCCTCGTCCGAGGAGGGAGTCGGCTGGGCCGACTCCCTGACCTCGAACGTCTCCGGATCGATGCGCCTGCGGTCGTTGACGCGGACGCCCTCCTCGGGGTGCT
>CAYYZU010000335.1:0-2298 GCA_964476205.1 uncultured Actinomyces sp.
AGCAGGTGAAGGTCTTCCGCGAGCTCTACCGCGAGCGCCGCGATGCCCTGCTCGACTCACTCGAGCAACTCATGCCCGCGGGCACGACATGGACCAAGCCCGCGGGCGGCTTCTACTCCTGGGTGACGCTGCCCGAGGGACTCGACGCCAAGGCGATGCTGCCACGCGCGATCTCAGCGCTGGTCGCCTACGTGCCCGGCACAGGATTCTTCGTCGACGGCCAGGGATCGCAGAGCCTGCGCCTGTCCTACTGCTATCCCGATGCCGATCGCATCCGCGAGGGGGTGCGCCGGCTCTCTGGGGTCATCGAGTCCGAGCTCGAGATCGCGCACACCTTCGGCACCGGTCACGTGCTGCGCGATGGCGCCGGCCCGGCCAACCCCGCACCCGATCTGCTTTAGGAGTCACGCATGCAGGTGCTCGTCCTCGCCGGCGGCCTCTCGGCCGAGCGCGACGTCTCGCTGCGCTCGGGCCGACGCGTCGCCGAGGCACTGCGCACCGCGCGTCCCGACTGGCAGGTCATCGAGCGCGACGTCGACGCCACCCTCCTCGCCGAGCTCGCCGCCGACGCGCCCGATTGCGTCGTTCCACTGCTCCATGGCAGCGCCGGCGAGGACGGTGCCGTCCGCGATGTCCTCGAGTGCCTCGGCCTGCCCTATGTGGGGTCGCGCCCCGCGGCGTGCCGGATCGCCTTCGACAAACCCGTGGCCAAGACGCTGGTACGCCGTGCCGGTGTCGCGACACCCGAGGCAGTGGCCCTGCCGCATGCGACCTTCCGCGAGCTCGGCGCCCCCGGGGTCATGGCGGCGCTCGAGCGCGGTATCGGATTCCCGCTCGTGGTGAAGCCCGCGCGCGGGGGATCGGCGCTGGGCGTGAGCATCGTGCGCACCGCCGCGGAACTCCCCGCGGCGATGGTGGGCGCCTTCGCCTACGGCGATGTGGCAATGCTCGAGCGATTCGTGGGCGGCACCGAGGTCGCGGTCGGCGTCGTGGAGACTCCCGACGGTCCGGTGGCACTGCCGGCGGTGGAGATCATCGCCGATGGCGGCTTCTACGACTACGCCGCGCGCTACACCGCGGGCACGACGGAGTTCCACGTGCCCGCCCGCCTGGAGGACGCCGTCGCCAAGGCGGCCGCCGAGGCGGCACTCACGGCCCACGAAACGCTCGGCCTCCGCGACTGGTCGCGCTCGGACCTCGTCATCGATGGCGAGGGCACGCCCTGGTTCCTGGAGGTCAACGTCGCCCCCGGCATGACCGAAACGTCACTGGTGCCGCAGGCGCTGACCGCCGCGGGGATCGACATGGGGGCACAGATGGCTGCGCTCGTCGAGCGTGCCGTCGCCCGCGTCTAGAGCCCCTTTCGCGAGTGTCGAGCAGCGGGGCCGAAATGGGGCGAAAACGCCCCGCTACTCGACACTCGGCGCACGGGAGGAGCGTCAGACGACGTCGATGGCCAGTTGGTCGTAGCCGGTCGCTCCAGCTGGCACAACCTCGCGCACCTCGCTCGTCTGCGTCTCGCCCAGGCCGTTGGTCGCGCGTACGGCGATGATGTGGCGCCCCGGCGTGGCATCCCAGTCGATCCACCACTGCCGCCAGGTGCGCGGGGTGGGTTGCTCGGCGAGGTGGGCCTCGCGCCACTCGCCATCATCCACGCTTACCTCGACGCGTGAAACCCCATCACCTGCCATCGCCCACGAGATGCCAGCGATGACCGTCGCTCCCGCGCTCACGTCACCCTTGGGCAGATCGATGCGACTGCCAGTGAGCACGGGCGCGTCCGTCGCCCAGCCCCGCACCGTCCAGTACGCCGGATCCGCGGCGTAGGTGGTCGCCTGGATGCGCGTCACCCACTTCGTCGCGCTGATGAATCCATAGAGCCCAGGCACGATCATGCGCACGGGGAAGCCGTGATCGATGGGCAGCGGCTCACCGTTCATGCCGATCGCGAGCAGTGGCTCTGCCTCCGCGAGGCCATCGAGGGGAGTCGAGCAGGTCCAGCCGTCCACGGACGTGCTGAAGAGTTGATCGGCGCCTGACTCAATGCCCGCGCGTTCGAGCAGCGGCATCAGCGGCGTACCCAGCCAGCGCGCGGTCCCGATGAGGTCACCACCAATCGGATTGGAGACGCACATGATCGTGACGTCGCGCTCGACCATGGGCATATCGAGGAGTTCGGCGTAGGTGATCGTGAACGGGCGCCGCACCATGCCGTCGAAACTGAGAGACCAGTCCTGAGCGTCGACCTGGGGCACGATCACGGCGGTGTCGATGCGGTAGAAGTCGGCGTTGGGTGTG
>CAYYZU010000336.1:0-2289 GCA_964476205.1 uncultured Actinomyces sp.
ATCTCCTCGAGCGTCACTGCTCTCCCTTCACGTGCGTCCGGACCTGCGACGCACGATCGAGTCTGCCGGATCCCCTAGGAGAAGCCGAGCCTGCCCGCATCATCGGGCAGGTCAATATCGGCGGAAGCCGACCACTGATCGATGATCGCCACGACTGTCTGCGGCCGCAGGTCGTCGAGCACCTGTCGGATCGACATGTCCCGGCCATCACCGTACGCCGCGACCGCCGCCCTAAGTGGCGTCACGGCGTACACAGCTGTCATGGGCTGCTCTCGCCCAGAAGGATCCGTAACCACCGCGGCGGCCGCGTCGTCGATCACCTGGCGCAGCGCGGTAACCGCCGCGCCGCCCGCCGGTGCATCTCCCGCAAGCACGGCCACATGGGTCGCCTCATCAGGCACGCGCGCGAGCCCGGCGATGAGCGCGGCGCACGGGCCGCCCCCAGGAGGGTCCTCGCGAGTCCACACGATGGCCGCCTGGCCTCCCCTGTCGGTTTCCGCCAATTGCACGACGCTTGAGGGGGTCCCAGGGTCGTCTAACTGGCGGAAACCGGGACGCTCGGGGCCAACGACGATCACGGGGTCGGCAACCTGAGCGACACCGGCGACGGTGACCTCCAGCAGGCTGCGGCCCTCCTCATCGCGCAGCGCGAGCTTGTCCGCACCGAAGCGGCGAGCCTCGCCGCCCGCGATGACGATCGCGGCTAGGGAGCCCACTCCGGCTTCCGCTTCTCCAGGAACGCCGTCATGCCCTCGCGCGCCTCGGTTGAGGTGAAGAGTCCCGCGGACACCTCGGCCGTCCACACGAAGGACTCATCGCGCGTCATCGCGGGCACGCGGCGCAGCAGTTCCTTGGTGCGCGCCACCGCCTCCGGTCCACCGAGGCGGAGCTGGTCGACGTACGCCGCGACGGCAGCATCAAGGCCGTCGGCCTCGACGACCTGGGTCACGAGACCTGCTGCGAGGACGCGCGCGGCGCTCACGCGCTCGCCCGTGAGGAGGAGTTCCTGAGCGTCGCGGCGGTGCATCACCTGCAGGCACACCACCGAGATGATGGCGGGCGCGACTCCGACACGCACCTCACTGAAGGCGAAGCGCGCCTCCTCGGAGGCGATGGCAATGTCGCACGCGGCGACGAGGCCGTTGCCGCCACCGGCGACATGGCCCTGCACACGAGCGATGAGCGGTTTGGGGTGGTCGAGCATCGCGACGAGCACGTCGACGAGGCCGCTCGTGCCGCCGGAGGCGAAGCCGCCGCTGGTCGCGGCCACCGCGCCTGCAAGGTCCGCACCGGAGCAGAAGGTCGTGCCGCTTCCGGTGAGCACCACGACACGCACGTTGGGGTCCTCGGCTGTCGCACGCAGGTGCTCAAGCAGGAGGGCCATCGACTCGGCGTCGAGCCTGTTCTTGGCGTCGGGACGATCGAGGGTGATCGTCGCGACGCCGTCGGCCACCGCGCAGGTGACGGGAGTGCTCACTTCTTGCCCATGCCTTCGAGCATCGAGATGACACGCAGCATGACCTCGTCCGCACCGCCACCGATGGAGACGAGCCGTGAGTCGCGGAAGTAGCGCGCTGCCCACATCTCCTCGGCGTAGCCCATGCCGCCGTGGAACTGCACGCACGTGTCGGCGACCTCGCGCACGAGCCGACCCGTCTTGAGCTTGGCGACCGTGGCCTCGCGGGTGACGTCCTGTCCGGCGATGAACTTGTCCGCGGCGTACTGCAGGAAGCCATCCATCGTGTCGACGTCGGCGTAGAGCTCGGCGAGGCGGTACTGCAGGTGCTGGTTGGCGAGCAACGGCTTGCCAAAGGCCACACGCTGCTGCAGATACTCCTTCGTGCGGTCCAGTGCACGCCGCGCACCCGCGACAGCGATGTAGGCGCCGACGAGGCGCTCGTCCTGGAACTGCGCCATCTGCTGCTGGAAACCGCGATCGGGCTCACCGATCGTGTTGCTCACCGGCACGCGCACCTGGTCCAGCACGATCTCGGCGGTGTCGCTCGAACGGTTGCCCATCTTGTCGATCTTGCGGCCGACGCTGAAGCCGGGTGTGGATGTGGGGACGATGATGAGGCTCATGCCGTGGTAGTCGCCGGGCTGCGAGTCCGGGTCGGTGCGCGCGAGAAGGCACAGCCAGTCAGCCTGGGTGCCGTTGGTGATCCACATCTTGCGACCGGTGATGACCCAATCGTCACCGTCACGCACCGCGCGCGTGCGGATGCCGGCGACGTCGGATCCCGCGTCGGGCTCGCTCACCGCGATGGAGCAGACCATCTCGCCGCGCAG
>CAYYZU010000337.1:0-2279 GCA_964476205.1 uncultured Actinomyces sp.
TCCTCGATCCCGACCGCAAGAAGATGAGCAAGTCCAAGGGCAATGTCGTCACGCCGATGGGGCTGCTCGACGAGCACGGCTCCGATGCGGTCCGCTATTGGGCCGCCTCCGGTCGCCCCGGCACCGATACGGCGTTCGACGTCGGCCAGATGAAGATCGGCCGACGACTCGCGATCAAGATCCTCAACGCCTCGAAGTTCGTGCTGGGCTTCGAACCAGTGGCGGATGCGTCCGCGGTCACCGCACCGCTGGATCGCGCCATGCTCGCCGACCTGGCCGAGACCGTGCGCCAGGCGACGGCTGCCTTCGAGGACTACAACTACACGCGCGCCCTCGAGCTCGCCGAGACGTTCTTCTGGTCCTTCACCGACGACTACGTCGAACTGGTCAAGGATCGCGCGTACGGCGGCCAGGGCCCCGAGGGTGCCGCGTCGGCCAAGGCGGCACTCGCCATCGCTCTCGACGTGCAACTCCGTCTCTTCGCGCCGTTCCTGCCGTTCGTGACCGAGGAAGTGTGGTCGTGGTGGCAGGAGGGATCGGTCCATCGGACCTCATGGCCGAGCGCGGACGAGATTGCGGCGCTCTCCGCCGACGGCGACCGGGCCATCGTCGCCGACACCGCGATCGCGCTGTCACTCGTGCGCAAGGCAAAGAGCGAGGCCAAGGTGTCGATGAAGGCCGACGTAGCTCGGGCCGTCGTGCGCGGCCCCGCGGAGTCGCTCGATCGGCTCAGTGCCGTCGCGGGTGACCTCAAGGCCACGGGATCCATCGCGGAGATGTCGTTCGAGCCCGGCGGCGATGCCGTCACCGTCGACGTGACGCTGGCGTAGGGCGTTGAGTGGCGCCTCATGCGGCGCTTGCACGGTGTTTCGGGCGCATAAGGCGCCAGTCAACGACGTGCGTCGTACGCCAGTGCGACTTTACGAAGAAGGCGCGTCTCGGGATAGAGATCCTCGGCGACGACCGTCACCTCTAGCCAGCCATCCGCTGCGAGGCGCAACCGTCGGTCAGCGTCGCTCGCTTGACCAGCCCTGGTCAGATGGTGGGCACCGTCGTACTCGACAACGATCTTGCGACGTACATCGACCAGATCCCCCCGGGCAATGAAATGCCCTGCCTTGCCGCGAATCTCGACGTTCGGCTGGAGATCGACGTAACCTGCCCGCCACAACACGTAGCGCATCATGGATTCACGCGGACTCTCAGCACGGGGATCGATGTAGTCCACGATCTCTCGCACCAGCCCGATGCCTTGGCGGCGTCGTAACCGATGGGACCAATGCCGGAGGATCTCCTCGGTGAGTAGACCTCGCCGGACGAAGTCGTCGGCCACGGCGACGAGTTCTCCCGCATGAAGGTGCACCGCCAGGTCGATGACGACTCGCACAGGTGACGTCACCGGACGCCCCTCCCATCGAGTCACATGCTCGGGGTGCAAATGCCTTCTCCGGCATTTCACGCCTGGACGCGATACGTGGAAGCCGTCGGGAGGAAGAGTGATTTCCACGGGTTCGCCTAGCACTCGCAGGGGCAGGGGAGACCTCCACAAGATGGGTGACGACACTCCGCTGATTACCGCACTGCTTGGCGCGACAGCGAGTGTCGCGTCAATGAGGTCCACAGCAGCTGTGGCCTCGACGGGAAGTCGCACCCCCCGATGAGGTGCCCACCATTCGCTTTCAGCGAAATCCTCGCGATTGTCTGCCCGGGCAGCGCGAGCGGCACCAAAGTCCTGAGATGTCATCCCCGCACGGTGACCCCGCTCGCGCGGAATCGCTGGCGACAGCCGGTACCTGTGTAGAAGGGGACAACCACCAACCTGGGGACGCCGTTGACTGGCGGGTTATGGGGAATGTCCCCGGCGTGTCGGACGCACAAGGCGCCACTCAACGAACTAGGCAGATTCCTTGCGCACGCGGCGCTTGGGAGTCTCGACCTCGCGGGGCACGAGCGTCGGCAGGACGTTGTCGCGCACCGTCTCCTCGGTGACGACGACGCGGGCCACGTCGGAGCGGCTCGGGACGTCGTACATCACGTTGAGAAGGACTTCCTCGAGGATCGCGCGCAGGCCGCGAGCGCCGGTGCCCCGCTTGAGTGCCTGGTCGGCGATCTCCCCGAGGGCCGCGTCGGTGAACTCGAGCTCGACGTTGTCGAGCTCGAAGAGCTTCTGGTACTGCTTCACGAGCGCGTTGCGCGGCTCGGTGAGGACCTTCATCAGGGCGTCGCGATCGAGCTTGGCCACGGAGGTGAAGACGGGCAATCGGCCGATGAACTCGGGG
>CAYYZU010000338.1:0-2262 GCA_964476205.1 uncultured Actinomyces sp.
TCAGCACCTATGAGGTCCTCACCCAGGACGTGCCCCTGGCCGACATCGTGGCCGAAGCGGTCGAGGGGGGCGGGCACCTCTGGGCGGCCCCCGCGACGATCGACCTGGCCGGGGCCGAGATCGAACTGGTCTCCCTCGTCGCCCGTGAGGGGCGACTCGACCGGGCGATCCAGTCCTACCTCGCCGAGCACGAGGCACGCCACGGCCGGCCCCTGGACTACGTGATCATCGATTGCCCCCCCAGCCTGGGCCTGCTCACCCTCAACGCCCTTGTCGCCGCACGCGAGTTGCTCCTGCCTATCCAGTGCGAGTACTACGCCCTCGAGGGTGTCTCCCAGCTCCTGCGGACCGTCGATCTCGTGACCAAGCACCTCAACCCCGACCTCCGGGTGGGGGCAGTGCTCCTCACGATGTATGACGGCCGCACTCGCTTGTCTTCCCAGGTCGTGCAGGAGGTGCGGGAGCACTTCGGCGACACCGTGCTGCCCACTGTTATCCCCCGGTCGGTCCGCCTGTCCGAAGCGCCGTCGTACGGCCAGACCGTGCTCGCCTACGACGCGGGCTCCTCGGGCGCGCTGGCCTACGTCCAGGCAGCGCGTGATCTCGATGGGGTCCAGCATGGTTAGTTATCCACAGGTTATCCACACGTCTTTGAGGGGAGATTCCCGTGGCTGAGGCGAAGCGTGGTCTCGGACGAGGTCTTGGGGCTCTCATCCCCACCGGTCCGACACCTCAGCAGGCACCCGTCTCCCCGTCGGCTAAGAAGACGCGTGCAACGTCGGCGGCCCCCAAGTCGACGTCCGGCAGGTCGTCGTCTGCGAAGTCCTCGGGAGGCAAGACGACTTCCACCGCGAAAACTCCGGCGGATCTCGGGCCAGTCGCTGGTGCGGTCTACGTCGAGATAGCGCCCGCCGACGTCGTGCCCAATTCGCGCCAGCCGCGCCAGGTCTTCGACACGGACGCTCTCGCGGAACTCGTGCATTCGATCAAGGAGATCGGCCTGCTGCAGCCGATCGTCGTGCGCCGCCGCGAAGACTCGGGTGATGGCGCGCACTTCGAGCTCATCGCTGGTGAGCGTCGCTGGCGTGCGTCGCAGGAGGCCGGACTCGAGCGCATCCCCGCGATCGTGCGCGAGACCGCCGATGACGTGAGGCGTCGCGAGGCCCTGCTGGAGAACCTCCATCGCGCTCAGTTGAATCCCCTGGAGGAGGCCGCGGCGTATCAGCAGTTGCTCGCGGACTTTGGCGGCACGCAGGAGGAATTGGCTCAGCGACTCGGGCGCTCGAGGCCGCAGGTGGCCAACACGCTGCGCCTGCTCAAGCTGCCGCCCGCCGTGCAGCGCCGCGTCGCTGCAGGGGTCATCAGCGCCGGTCATGCGCGCGCACTGCTCTCACTCGATGATCCCGAGGCAATGGACCTGCTCGCGGAGCGCATCGTCAAGGAGGGACTCTCGGTCCGCTCCGTCGAGGAGATCGTGCTCATCGGGGAGGACGGTGAGCCCAAGCGCAAGCGCACACCGCGCCCGCGCGGCGGTGCGACCGCGGAGGTCGCCGAGGTCGCGGCGGGTGTGAGCGAGCGCCTCGGAGACCTGCTCGACACACGCGTGCGCGTCGAGGGGGTGCGCACCGAGCGAAGCCGCGGCCGACTCGTGGTGGAGTTCGCCGACCTCGAGGACCTGCGTCGCATCGCCGACATCATCGAGGGCTGAAGCCGGGATCTCGAGCGGAAACCGCCTGTTTCGGGCGGTGTCAGCTCATATTCCGGGGATGCCACCGCATCAGTCGCCGCGCAGGGTGAGGAACTCCTCCGCACTCCGGCGCGTGTGCTCGGCCAGCGCGGCGTCCAGCGCCTCGGGATCTCGCGACCGGATCGCGTCGATGAGCTGTCCGTGCACGGCGAGGGCGCGACGAGGATCGCGACGGACCGCCTGGTCCTGGGCCAGCACCAGCGTCGACATCGACTCCGCGACCGGCCACATCCGCATGAGGATCGAGTTGCCCGAGGCTTGCCACAGCGCGCGATGCAGCGCAAGGTGCGCGAGGTGCTGCGACACGGCATCGGGGTCGGCATCGGCATACGCCGCCCAGGCCTGATCGACCACGTCCATGCCGTCGGACGAATCCCAGATGCCCTCGATCGCCATGCGGTCGAGCACCAGCCGCGTGTCCGTGAGGTCGCGGATCGCCTCGGCGTCGAGGCTCGCGACGGCGAATCCGCGGTGCGGCTCCTGCTCGCACAGGCCCTCCTGGACGAGGGTGCGCA
>CAYYZU010000339.1:0-2260 GCA_964476205.1 uncultured Actinomyces sp.
AGTGGATGAGCGCCCGCATGCCCTCGACGTAGGACTTCTGCAGCATGAGGCCGCGGCGCACGTCAGGGTGATTGATGATCTCGACGCGGGGCGCGGTCTTGTCCATCATCTGCGGGAGCTTGGCACCCTGCACGCGCGTCTTGGCGTAGTCCAGCGCGGCGAGGTAGCCGGCCGAGAGCTGCGCGATGGCCTTGGTGCCCACCATCATGCGGGCGTACTCGATGACCATGAACATCTGCGCGATTCCGTCGTGCACGTCACCGACGAGCCAGCCGATCGCCGGCTCCTTCTCGCCGAAGGTGAGTTCGCAGGTCGTGGAGACCTTCAGTCCCATCTTCTTCTCGACGTTCGTGACGTAGGCGCCGTTGCGCTTGCCGATTTCACCGGTCTCGAGGTCCACATGGAACTTCGGCACGAGGAAGAGCGACAGGCCCTTGGTGCCGGGCCCGCCCTTGCCCTCGACACCGACGGGGCGAGCGAGGACAAGGTGGACGATGTTGTCCGTCATGTCGTGCTCGGCGGAGGTGATGAAGCGCTTCACGCCTTCAATGCGCCACGTGCCGTCGTCATTGGCAAAGGCCTTGGTGCGGCCCGCGCCGACATCGGAACCCGCATCGGGCTCGGTGAGCACCATGGTGGCGCCCCACTCCTTGTCGAGAATGAGCTCGGCCCAGCGCTTCTGGTCGGCGTTGCCGATGCGATCGAGGATCGCCGCGAAGCCGGGACCTGACATGTACATGAACGCGGCGGGGTTGGAGCCGAGGAACATCTCGGCGGCCGCCCAGCGCAGCGAAGGTGAGGAGCCGGCGCCGCCGAGGTTCTCGGGCAGGTCCAGGCGCCACCACTCGGAGTCCATCAGCGCGCGGTAGGACTTCTTGAAGTCCTCCGGCATCTCGACGGAGTAGGTGGCTGGGTCGTACTTCGGCGGATTGCGGTCCGACGAGAGGTAGGACTCCGCGAGCGGGCCGGTCGCGAGGCGTTCGATTTCGCTGAGTGCTTCCTTCGCGGTCTCGGGATCCATCTCGGCGTACGGGCCGGTGCCCAGTCGGTCGGCGGCACCGAAGACCTCGAAGAGGTTGAACTCGATGTCCCGGAGGTTGGCGCGGTAGTGCGACATGGGAACTCCTCGCTTGCGGTCGGGTTACCGACGAGTGTTACCCGCCAGTAACCCCATGATGCTACTGATCGGTAGCCCACGCAAGAGGACGCCCGGAGGGGCTTCGGGCATACGGTGGCCCCCGTGAGCGCTCCCTGGGCCGACTCGGTCACCCCTGTGCCGCCGCCGGCGAGCGCCGTCCCCCACACCTCCAACCTGGTCTACGCCGGTGTGGTGACCGGGGCCTGGTCGGGACTCCTGAGCCTGGCCATCTACGGCCTGGGCCGGTTGCTGGGCGTGCCCTTCGAGGTCGTGCGGCCCGGGTCGGACGCGCTCCAGGTCGTGCCGTGGTTCCTCATGCTGCTGGCTCCGCTGCTCGCCGCACTGGTGGGCGCGCTGCTCGCGGCGATCATGCTCGGCCGGCGACACGCCCGTCGCATCGTCTTCTGGGCGGGGACGGCAATCGCCGTCCTCTCCTGCGCGAGTCCTCTGCTGCAGCCGGACGACGTGCTCTGGTCGACGCGCATCTGGCTGCTCATCCCCCACGTCGTGACGTGGTTCCTCGTCGTGCCGCAGATCGCCCGAATCGTGGGCGATTCCGAGCCTGGGATGTACGCGCCAGAGTCGTGATGCTGGGTCGTGATCCGAGTCCTAGCGGGTCCGCACCTCGTCGGTGAAGAACTCATTCGACTGATGGTTGAAGAGCAGTAGGAGCACCACGATCGCCAGGCCCATGTCGAGGAAGACGCCGAACATGAAGGTCTCGGTGCCGAAGCTCGTGAGGATGAAGACCAGGCCGCCGATGAGGCGGATCACCAGCAGGATCGTGAGCAGGATGCGTGCGACGTTGCTGCCGCGCCCGATTGCGATGGCGAAGATCGCCTCGATCAGGGCGACGATGAAGAAGAGCGCGCCCGTGACGATGACGATCGGCCCGGCTGTGCTGCTCCATGACGTCGGCAGGTCGAGGTCCTTGAGCAGTTGCTCGACGGATGCCTGATCGCTGGCCGCGATCGCCGTGCCGGCGAGGATCGTTGCGATGGCACCGACGACCGTCAGCGCGAACGCGATCCAGATGAGGATGACGACGATCGTGACCTGGCTGGGGCGTACGCGCGCTTGTGACATGGGGGCTTCAGACATGGGTACGACGGTACCGACTCG
>CAYYZU010000340.1:0-2259 GCA_964476205.1 uncultured Actinomyces sp.
TGTGCACCGCGCGCGGCAGGCCGTAGGGCTCCGCGTGGCGTTCGATGATGAGCGACGGCATCCCGCGGCGGGCGAGGAGGATCGCGGCGATCACACCGACGGGGCCCGCCCCCGCGATGACGATGCGCTCGCCGGTCATGACCCGGCGACGACCGCGTTGCGCTGTGCACCAAGATCCATCCGGCCATCGACCGATGCGATGGAGGCCTCGACGACATCGCCGGGCTTGAGATAGGCCGGCACCTGGGACTGCTTCTTGAAGAAGATCTCCCACTTGCGATGCGGGGGCAGCAGGGCCGCCGCCTTCTCCACGATCTTGGGTGGTGCCTTCAGCGCCGTGCCACCCGGCGTGCCGGTGAGGAGCACGTCACCCGGAGACATTGGCTGGAAGCGGGCCAGCAGGGTGAGTGCCTCTGCCGGGCGCACGATCATGTCGGCGACGGTGCGGTCCTGGCGCAGGACGCCGTTGACCGTCAGTTGAAGGCGCAGGTTGGCCAGGTGTGCGAAGTCATCGGCATCCAGGAGCACGAGGTAGGGACCGACCGGGGTGAAGGTCGGGTAGGACTTGCTCTCGTAGAACTGACCCTTGGACAGCTGTACATCGCGCGCACTCACGTCATTGGTCACGACGAGGCCCGCGACCAGCCCGGGCAGGGTGCGCTCGGTGACCATCTCACCGATCTCGAGCGGGCGTCCGAGGACGAGGCCGAGCTCCACCTCGTAGTCGAGCAGTCTCACGTGCGATGGGCGGACGATGTCGCTCGTCGGGCCGCAGACCGACGCGGATGACTTGCGGAAGAAGGTGGGCAGCACGCGTGCCGGATCGAAACCGGAGTCCTGCGCGTGGGACCGGTAGTTGACCATCTGCGCGGCGACGCGGCATGGGGTCGTCACCGGTGACTGAAGGACGAGACCGCTCACGTCCACCGCATCCGCATCCTGCCGCGCCGCTGCGAGTTCAGCTCGCCGCGCGAGGAAGTCGCCGGTCGTAGGTGCATCGAGCGCCACAGGAGTGGCTCGTGAGCCTTCGATGATCCACCAGCGGTCAGCAGCGCGGGCGAGGGTTGTCGTCATGGGCTCATCGCCTTCATCAGGGCCCGCAGGCGGGGGATGTCGAGCTCGTTGTCTCCACGCAGTGATGACACCACGGACGTCACGAGCGAGGGGGACGGCTCGATGTCGAGGAAGTCACGCGTGACGGGCGGTCCCCACTTGGCCAGGTTGGCCGAGGTCATGGGGGACCAGCCGGTCTCGACACTGCAGTCGAAGAGGTCGCCATCGGTGAAGTGCTCCACCATGAGCCGCTCCGGATCGCGCCAGTAGTCGAAGATCTGGCTGCCTTGGATGTGGCGGCCGATCCCCCAGGCACGCCGATAGCCGCGCTCGGCGAGGTAGGCGCCTCCCGCGGCGAGCGCGTCCAGGTCGAGCACCTGGTAGGCCGAGTGGACGTAGCCCGGGCGCGGTCCCACGGTCATGGCGATCGTGTGGTGATCCGAGGGCGTCTCGCCGTTGTCGCAGCGGATGAAGGCCATGGAGGGTCCGCGCTCACGCTGGCCTTCGAGGAAGAGGAAGTCACTCACGATGAGCCCGAACATCTCGAGGTACCAGTCGAGGTCGCGTTGAAAGGAAGTCGACATGAGGACGACGTGACCGAGGCGCTGGATGCGCGCGGGCTCTCGCGGGGGGCGCTGGGTGGCATTGACGCGGGCGACCGCATGGCCGTAGTTGGAATTCAGCGGCACCTGATCGGCGAGGGCTGGGACTGTGTGCGCGCCGTAGGAAACGGCGACGGGCACGCCACTGGGATCGCGTAGCTCCACCAAGTGCCCGCCGATGAGCGGTTCCGCGTCGATGACCGGGCTGCCCGTCGCGCCCTCGAGGCGCTGCAGGTCAGCGAGATCGCGTGCCTGGAAGACGGGCCCGACGAATCGCGACTGCTCACCGCGGCGGATGACGACGCAGGGAGTCCCGGGCCAGGTACCGCGCAGGTAGAGAGCATCGGGCGTGCGCAGGTGCACGGTGAACCCGAAGTCGAGTGCGAAGACCGTCGCGCGATCCAGATCAGGCTTCTCGAACTCCAGCCACGCGAGGTCACGGACCTTGATCAGGGGATTGGCGTGGCGACCGGGGTGCTCCCCGCGTGCCCGGCCCTGCTCGCTATGCAGGTCGTGATGGGGATCGACGATCGGGCTCGCAGCCATGGCGCCTCCTTGGGAGGCGAAGTCTTGCCTTTTCTGACGATTTCGTCAATATTTCATC
>CAYYZU010000341.1:0-2257 GCA_964476205.1 uncultured Actinomyces sp.
CCAGATGACGCCGGTGAGGATCGCGCCCGTGAGATCGACTCCCGTGAGATCGGCGCCGGTGAGGTTGGCCTGGGTGAGGTTGGCGCCGTTGAGGCGCGCATTCTCCAGATAGGCCATCGTGAGATTGGCATTCGCGAGGTTCGCCTGCATGAGGGTGAGTCTCTCGCCGCTCACTCGGGTCAGGTTGGCGTTCGTCAGGTTCGCCGCCTGGAAGTCGGCACCATCAAGTTCCGCTCCCACGAGCGTGGCGTTCGTGAAGTTCGACGTGTAGTTCTGGCTGCCATTGAGCATGGCGTTCGTGAGATCCGCACCGGTGAAGTTCGCCCCGTTGCTGATCGTGAAGCCAAGGTCGATCCCCTCGCAGCCGTAGGTGCACACGGGCGGCTGGTCCCGTGGGGCCACCTTGCTGCCGCTGCGCCTTGGCGCGGGTCCCATTTTGGCATTGACGAAGCTCGCCTCATGCAGGTGCGCGTGGCGGAGGACAGCGCCGCGCAGGTTTGCCCCATCGAGGATCGCTCCCCGCAGGTCGGCTCCGTGGATCTTCGCTCGTGTCAACCTGATCCCGGTGAGGTTGCCGTGGTGCTCGACACGCCACTTGTGCACCACATCGCGGCAGTTGGCGTTCTTGGTGAGGACACATGTCCGGTCCCCGGTCCCGATGACGGGTGCCGGCCCCGCGTGCGCGGCAGCCCCCAGGGCGCTAAGGCCGAGGAGCAGTCCCGTCGCGGCGGCGAACGTAACCAACGCGCGTCGAATCATGGCCAAAGGCTAGGACTCTCGACACGCGGGAAGCAATCCCGCTCGTCTTCCTCAGGCACACTGTCTCCATGCTGCGTGGGCGACGCTTGCTCATGGCGGCGGCGCAGGACGTTGCGCCACGCCTCCTCGGCTCCCGGCTCGTCTCGGAGGGTCCCGAGGGACGTGTGTCGCTTCTGCTCACCGAGGTCGAGGCCTACGGTGGGGTGGGCGAGGATCCGGGATCACACGCCTTCCGCGGCCAGACTCCGCGCAACTCCACGATGTTCGGTGAGTCGGGACTCCTCTACGTCTACTTCACGTACGGCATGCACTGGTGCGCGAATGTCGTCACGGGTCCAGCGGGCCAAGCCTCCGCCGTGCTGATGCGCGCCGGGCGGGTCGTGGAAGGACACGAGCTCGCGCGCGAGCGACGAGCCTCCGCCCGCCACGATCGCGACCTCGCGCGCGGACCCGCGCGACTCGCCGTCGCCCTCGGGCTGACGGGCGACGCGGACGGCATCGACCTGCTCGACCCTGCCTCGGCGGTGCGCCTGGAGGTGGCGCGCCGCTCCCTTCCGGTCGCGGTCGTGGGTCCGCGGACCGGGGTGGCGGGGCCCGGAGCGGCCGCAACCTGGCGATTCGCGGCCGACGACCCGACCGTCAGCCCGTATCGTGCTGCCACGCCGCGGACGCGAAGGAAGGGTCCATGACGAAACTCGCTGCTCTGTTGGGTGCGGTCACGGTGGTTGTCGCTGCCTGCGGCGGCGGTGCCTCGACTCCGTCAGCCTCCGACTCCGCCCAGCCCCCTGCCCAGCCAGAGATACGGTGCTACGAACTCATTGAGGGCAGTTCGCGCGCGGTCATCAAGGTGGAGGCTGCACCGAGCCCGAACGATGCCCAGGGCGGTCAGGTCACGATCTACTCCTATCTCGACGGAGTGGAGGAGTTCGCCCCGGAGACGACGGCGGGCCGGCTGGAGCCCGATGCCTTCGTGTACGCCGATGGCACGCGACTTGCCCTCACCGCACAGTCGCTTACCTGGCCTCAGGACAGCATGCTCGAGGGTGCGGTCTTCACGTCGACAACCTGCCCGTAGGCGCTGGTCCACGCGTGCCCAGGGTGGACGTCCTCCTCGGCGCAGACCGCCCGGGGCTCACGGGTGCGACGCCCATGCGAGAGGATCCGTGTTCGTGAACGCCCTCATCGATGACCTGCAGTGGCGCGGCCTCATCGCGCAGAGCACCGACCTCGAGGTGCTGAGCGCCGACCTCGGCACAGGGCCGCTCACCTACTACATCGGCTTCGACCCCACGGCTCCCAGCCTGCACCTCGGCAATCTCCTCCAGATTCAGACCATGCGTCGATTCCAGGCGCATGGACATCGCCCGCTAGCGCTCGTGGGCGGTGCCACGGGTCTCATCGGAGACCCGAAGATGACGGGGGAGCGCACGCTCAACGCGGCCGATGTCGTGGAGGATTGGGTGGCCCGACTGCGGTCTGAGCTCTCGCGATTCTTCGA
>CAYYZU010000342.1:0-2251 GCA_964476205.1 uncultured Actinomyces sp.
AGACGATGATCGTCGTCTGGTAGCCGATCATGCCGGGGCCGGCCTGGGCATTGAGGGGCTGGTAGACGCTCCAACCATCACGGATGCCGCCCACGAGCAGCGAGAGAATCAGCGGGGGCACCGCGCAGACGAGCAGCCAGATGCTCAGCGCGTTGAGGCGCGGGAACGCCATGTCGCGCGCACCGCACATGAGCGGCACGATGAAGTTGCCGACCGGGCCGGAGACGATGACGATCATCGCGATGACCATGGCGATGCCATGCGTGCCCACGAGGGAGTTGTAGAAGTCGGGGTTGAAGACTTCCATCCACGTGATGCCCAGCTCCGTGCGGATGAGCATGGCGAGCAGGCCACCGAAACCAAGGATGATCATCGCGACGATGAGGTACTGGATGCCGACGACCTTGTGGTCGGTGGTGAAGCGCCAGTAGCGGAACTTCCCCTGGTCCTTGCCTGCCATGAACTCGGCGTCAGCGTGAGTGAGGTCGCGACCGAAGAGCCAGCGGATGGGGCCGGTGAAGGCGCCCATGCCACCCATGAAGCCGATCACCCAGCCGACCATCATCGCCCAGAAGGTGGGGCCGGCCGCCGCGTTGGCGAAGGTGGCCGTGAGGCTGCCCGAGGGGAACTGCATGTTCATGAGGAAGCCGAAGACGAGCGCCAGGACGACGCCGCCGATGAGGCCGGTGAAGAAGTTGAGGTGGCGCATGATGCCGCCCGGCTTGCCGTGCTGCTTGGGCTGCGGCACCTCGACCTGGTGGACGAGGGCGGTGCTCACTGACGGCGTGCTCATCGCGTCTGCCCTCCGCCCGTCTCACGCATGAAGGTCTCGAAGGTTTCCTCAGGCATCACTCGGATCTGCGTCTCCATGTAGGCGTGGTGGAGCCCGCACAGCTCGGCGCAGCGGACGTTGAAGATGCCCTCCTTGTTGGGAGTGACACCCGTCTGAGTGATGGCACCCGGGTTGGCGTCGATCTTGACGCCGAGCTCGACCGCCCAGAAGTTGTGGATGACATCGACCGAGGTGACGTTGAAGAGGACAGGTCGATCCTTCGGTAGGTAGAGGACATCCGACGCGACCTTGTCGTACTGCGGGTATTCGAAGGTCCACACCCACTGCTGCCCGGTGACATTCACGACGAGCGCGTCATCGGCCCGCGGCTGCCCGGTGATCGACTGGGTGCCGTAGGAATCCGCGGTGATGTCGGCGAGCTCGATAAGGCCCCACACCACCAGGAAGGCAGCGAGCATGCTGGACGCGGCGGTCCACGTGATCACGGCCACGGTGTTGGTGCGGATCGCCGGGTTGTCGTTGTTGGGGGGCGTGGCGCCGGTCTTGCCCTTCCAGCCGAAGAGGCTGTAGAGGAGGACAGCGAAGACGAAGGCCGTGATCGGTATGGAGACGATCGTGAAGACGAAGATCGTCTGCTGGATGTCCTCCATGATCGACGACGCCGGACCGCCCGACTGGTTCATCGCGGCGAGCATGAGCCAGGCGAGCGGCAGGAGCAGGAAGCCCACCACGACGGTGATGATGAGGATGTGCCGGACATAGCGCCGCTGGAGCCACTCGCGCAGGCGATGCATCGCCGGAGGTCGATTGGTCGGTGCCTCGGGCTCCTCCGCGGGAATCATGGTGTCGGCCATTAGACGACCTCGAGCGTTCCGGACATCCAGCCGCGCTGCTGCATCGGGCCGCCGAACTCCTGGTACTGGTCACCGCAGGGGAACTCGCAGTTCCACACGTAGGTGCCTGGAGCACCCGTCCTGAAGGTGAAGGTCACTTCCTTGGGGTCATCGACGTAGGGATCGGCATTGCCCACCGCATTGGCGCCCAGGTCGGGCAGGGGGACAGAGACGAAGAGATACGGCTGACCGCTCTCGGGGTACTGATGGACGGTGAAGGTGTGCGCCACCTTGGTCGGGTCCACCTCTGTCACGGTTTTGCCATTGACGGTCATGGTGCCGTCCACCGTGCCGTGCACCTTGGCCCAGAAGGGGTTGAAGACCTTGCCGCCGGAGTCGTACTGGTAGATCGTCACGGTGACCAGTGAATTGGCCGGCACCTGCAGCGTCGTGGACGGCCAGTAAAAAGGCCATCCCTGACTTGCGTAGAGCGCGTTGACGCCTTCGGTCGGACCGGGCACCGCATCGGAACTGTTGGGGTAGACGTAGAGCTCGAGGTTCGCCGCATTGACGGGGCCTTCCGGCGTATCCACCGTGCCGGCCGGCTCCGCGATGAGAAGCGGCG
>CAYYZU010000343.1:0-2250 GCA_964476205.1 uncultured Actinomyces sp.
GCCGGTGAGCGTGACCATCACCATCGGCGAGCGCGGCAAGCGAGCCAACACTCACCTGGTGAGCCTTTTCGTCACCGTCGGCCAGTGCAACTCCCTCCAGGTCGACATCGCCCACAACTCCACCTACGTCATCGCCTACGGCATGCCGAGCGATATCGAGCTCGCGGAGGCACTCTTCGGCTCACTGGCCACGCAGATGACGTCATCCGCGACGACCTGGCTCGCGATAGGTGAGTGGAAGGGCGACACCTACATCTCGCGCGAGGGCTGGCGCAAGCCGCACACGTCCCAGACGGCGAGAGCGGCTTTCTATCGTGCCTTCATCGACCGCATCGGCGACCGCCTGCGGGAGGCGCGCGAGGAAGTGCTCGCCGAGGCCGAGCGGCAACGCGTCGAGATCCCCGCAGAAATCCCCGGCGGTACCGCAGTCGCCACCACCGGAGCACTGGTGCTGCGTGGCAAGGAGACCGAGGTGCGGTCCTTCTATCGACAGGCCTCCACGGCAAGGGGCCGGTGGAGCGGCTACTCCGGCGGCGTGAGCCGTCGGGGCGGGAATGCATCGCGGGCTGGCCGCGAAGCGGCCGACCGAGCGCGCACCACGAGCGCTAAGGGCATCGCAGCCAAGGGCCCTGGACTCAGCGCCTAGCGGCGCTTGAGCACCATCGGCATGCCGTCGCGTGAACGCAGCGTGACGGCGGGGATGAGGCTGATGTCGCTGCCGGGCACGAGTTCAGGCCGCCAGTTCTGAGCGAGGGTCGCCAGCACGAGGGTCGCTTCCGTCCAGGCGAACTGCTCCCCGATGCACCGGCGGTTGCCCCAGCCGAAGGGGAACCACGCGCCGCGCGGTTGCCCGGGTGCGTCCTCGCTGAAGTTGCCATCGGCGTCGATCCAGCGCTGGGGACGGAACGCAAGGGAGGAGTCCCACCAGCGCGGGCTTCGGTGCATGGCGAACTGGCTGATGAGGGTGATCGAGCCCTTGGGGACGGTCCACCCGTCTACCTCGATGTCCGACAGGCGACGTCGGCCCTGGATCCATGCAGGGGGATAGAGACGAATGGCCTCGGCGATGACAGCGCGACTGCGGGGTAGTGACGCCATGTCGTCCATCGTCGGGGCACGCCCGCCGAGGACCGCGTCGAGCTCCTCGTGGAGCCACTCGGCGACCTCCGGATACTGCGCGAGGAGCATCCAGGTCCAGGTCATGGTCATCGCGGTGGTCTCATGCCCGGCCAGGATGAGCGTCATGGCCTCGTCGCGCACCTGGGCATCGGTGAATCCTGAGCCGTCTTCCTCGGCAGCGATGAGCATGCTCAGCATGTCACCGTTGTCTCCCTTGGCCCGGTGCTCGTCGATGATGCGCTGCACGATCCTGTCGATGCGAGCGAAGGAACTGAGCGCACGCTTGCGGGGAGGGCTAGGAACGCTCAGTGCCTTCGGGCCGAGCACGAGATAGCGGCCCATCCCGGTAAGCAGCCCCTCGAGCGCCTCGCCGATCTCTTGTGCGTCACCTGCGAGGTCGGCACCAAAGAGCGTGCGCCCGACGATCGTGAGCGTGAGCGCACTCATATCGGTCTGCATGTCCACGGCTTGCCCATCACGCCACTCTGCCTCGTGGTCGAGAGTGAGGGAGACCATGTCGCGCGCGTAGTCCGCGACCCTGTCCCGGTGGAAGGCTGGTTGGACGAGTCGGCGATTGCGCAGATGCACCTCGCCCTCGCTCGTGAGCAGGCCGTTGCCGAGGACAGCCTTCGCGCCCTGCAGGCCGGGACCCTTCATCGTCTCGCGGCCATGTCCGATGAAGGCATGCACGATGGCTTCGGGAGAGGTGAGCAGGTAGGTATGTTCGCCGATGAGGTTCATGTGCGCGATGGTCGGATACCTGCGCTCCATCTCCACCATGAACCACGGCGCATCGTTGCCCGTGACGAATCGTCGGAGGACCTGAAGGCCCCTGGGACCGGGTGGTCGGGCCACATCACGGCGCCGGTCCTTGGGGATGACCACGTCCGTGTGCGCCATGCGCGCCATGGATACGCGAGCCGTCTCTCGCAGGTCCAGAGACTGGTCGACGGCGGCATTCACCCCTCCAGTCTGCACCGGGACATGCCAGGATGCGTCCGTGGGATCCGAGCCATCAGTCACCCTGGCCGATATCCAGGCGGCTTCCGAGCGCCTCGACGGTGTCGTACGCCGCTTGCCCGTCCACTCCGCGCGGTGGCTGTCTGATCGCGTCGGCGGTCCTGTCTTCCT
>CAYYZU010000344.1:0-2220 GCA_964476205.1 uncultured Actinomyces sp.
ACGACGCCGAAGTTCTTGTGCTTGCTCAACTCGTGCAGGATGTCGGACGCCGGGGTGATCGGGTAGGACCCGAGGAAGAGCGGCAGTCCGGATTGCTTCGACGCGGCGATGAGACCGTAGGCGAGCGCGGGATTGCCGGTGATATTGCGGTAGGTGCCCGGCTGCATCGGCGCGGGCTTGACCTCGTAGCGCACCGAGAACATCTCGGTCGTCTCGCCGTAGGACCAGCCGGCCTCGAAGGCGGCGATGTTGGCGGCGAGGATCTCGGGCTTCTTGGCAAACTTCGCCTTGAGGTAGTCGATGGTGCCCTCGGTCGGGCGGCTGTAGAGCCAGCAGAGCAGGCCCAGGGCGAACATGTTCTTGGCCCGCTCAGCGTCCTTCTTGGAGATATCGAAGCCCGACAGTGCCTCGACCGTCATCGACGTGAGTGCCATGTCGTGCACGGCGAAGGCATCGAGGGAGCCGTCCTCGAGCGGGTTGGAGGTGTAGCCGACCTTCTCAAGGTTGCGCTTGGTGAACTCATCGGTGTTGATGATGAGGTCGCACCCCGGGCGCAGGTCGCGGATGTTGGCCTTGAGAGCGGCCGGGTTCATCGCGACGAGCACGTCGGGGCGGTCTCCCGGCGTCATGATGTCGTGATCGGCGAAGTGCAGCTGGAAGGCCGAGACCCCCGCGAGGGTGCCGGCGGGTGCGCGGATCTCTGCGGGGAAGTCGGGCAGCGTCGAGAGGTCGTTGCCGAGGCCCGCCGTCTCGGAGGTGAAGCGATCACCGGTGAGCTGCATGCCGTCACCGGAGTCACCGGCGAATCGGATGACGACGTGACCGAGGGGGACGACCGACTTGGCCTGGGTGCTCACGTTTACCTCTTCGTCGACAGGGTGCCTCGCGGCTGGCCCCCATTGTCCACCCGGGTGCCCGACCCCGCCCCATGGCCGGTGCCGACGCGCGGGACGTGCGATCCGGAGCCGACGGGCGATTACGCTGCCGGGATGGCCCGGGAGCAGCGCGTGTACGCCGTGACCGGGCGCCCCGACGTCCGCATCCACGTACGCGACCTCGGTCTCGCCTGCTGTGCCGTGGAGTTTGCAGCGGCCATCGGCCGGGGTCTCCTCGTGCCAGCCGAAGCCGACCCCGGCACCGCCGCGGTCCTCGTCGTCTCGGGCACCGTGACCGACGCCCTCGCCCCCGAGGTGGTCGCCGCCTGGGAGGCGCTGCCCGAGCCCAAGGCCGCGGTGTCCTTTGGTGCCTGCAGCAACTCCGGCGGCCCCTACTGGGACTCCTATTCGGTCACCAAGGGTGTCGATCGTGTGATCCCCGTGTCGACGTACGTGCCAGGCTGCCCGCCGCGCCCGGAGGCACTCGTCGACGCGCTCGTCTCCCTGGTGGTGCCCGCATGAGCAGGCCACCCGGCCCGAAGTGGGAGCCCTGGACCGAATCCGTCGCGCGCCACGTCGCCGAAGGCTTCGACCGCCTTGACCTGCTCACGGCCGTAGATCGCCCCGCGTCCGGCGAGATCGAGGTCGTCATCCATCTCGTACGTCGCCCCGACACGGGCGGACTCGACGAGGTCTGGGGACACACCACGCTCGACCGCGTGACGCCCGTGCTGGATTCGGTCACCGATGTGCTTCCGGCTGCGGCGTGGCATGAGCGCGAGATCCACGAGATGTTCGGCGTGGAGGTACGCGGTCACCCAGACCTGCGCCCGCTCCTGCTGCATGACGTGGCGGGCCCACCGCCACTGCGCAAGGACACCCCGCTGGTTGCGCGCGTCGATACCCCGTGGCCCGGCGCCGACCCATCCGCGCGTCGCGCGAAGGTGCCCGGCGTACCCCCCGAGTGGCTGGGGCAACGATGAGTGTGGAGCAGCCATGAGCCAGATCCCTCCTCAGGCGCGCGGCGCGATCGCACTCGACGCAGCAGCGTGCACCTCCTGCATGCTGTGCGTGAAGGAGTGCCCGGACTGGTGCATTCACATCGAGAGCCACAACGAGGAAGTGAGCGAGCCCGGCGCGCGCAGGCCGCGGACGGTGGCGGTGCTCGACTCCTTCACCATCGACTGGGGACTGTGCATGTACTGCGGGATCTGCGTCGAGGTCTGCCCCTTCGACGCGCTGCACTGGGTGTCCGAGCATGACTACCCGGCAACGCATGCGGAGGGCCTGCGCCACGGCATCGGGCGGCTCGAGGGCTTCTCGCCGCACTGACCGGTCAGTGGAC
>CAYYZU010000345.1:0-2199 GCA_964476205.1 uncultured Actinomyces sp.
CTCATCCTAGGAGGGGGCCACTAGGGTGTTTGACGTGACCGAGTCGCCCGTGGGCTACGCCGAACTCCAAGCCGAGCTCCTCGGTCGCTGGCCGGAGAACGCCATCGACCCATCGCTGTCGCGCATCAGCGCGATCATGGACCTCCTGGGCGAGCCCCAGCGGGCATATCCGGTGATCCAGGTGACCGGTACCAACGGCAAATCCTCGACCGCCCGCATGATCGCCTCCCTGCTGCGCGCCCTGGGGCTGCGCACCGGCCTCTACACCAGTCCCCACCTCGTGGACATGCGCGAGCGCATCGAGATCGACGGTGAGCCGATCTCCGCGCAGCTCTTCATGCAGGTGGCTGGAGACGTGGCCCCCTTCATTGCGACCGTCGATGCGCGAGTGGAGGAGGAGGGCGGCACTCCGGTCACCTACTTCGAGACGCTCACGGCGATCGCGTATGCCGCGTTCGCGGACGCGCCTGTCGACGTGGCCGTCGTAGAAGTAGGTGTCGGCGGCACGTGGGATGCCACCTCGGTCTGCCAACCTCAGGTGTCGGTCGTCACGCGCGTGGCCATGGATCACGCCGAGATTCTCGGCGATCGCATCGACCTCATCGCCGGTGAGAAGGCGGGCATCATCAAGGAAGGGTGCTTCGCCGTCATCGCCGAGCAGGATCCCGAAGCCGCCGACGTCCTTCAGGCGCGCATCGATGAGGTCGGCGTTCCCGCCGCGTGGGAAGGCAAGGCCTTCGCTGTGCTGGATCGCACTGTCGCCGTCGGCGGCCAGGTGCTCACCCTTCAAGGTCTTGCCGGCACCTACGACGATGTCTTCGTGCCGCTCTTCGGCGCTCACCAGTCGCGGAATGCCGCAGTCGCACTGGCCGCCACCGAGGCGTTCGTCGGCGGAGGAGCGCTGGCTCTCGATGCCGACAGCGTCCGCGAGGGCTTCGCCGACGTGACGTCACCGGGGCGTCTCGAGGTCGTGCGACGCGGACCCACCGTGATCATCGATGCGGCCCACAATCCGGCGGGTGCCGAGGCGCTGGCTGATGCGCTCTCGGAGTCCTTTGCCTTCACGCACCTCGTGGGCGTCGTCGCAGTCCTCGCCGACAAGGATGTGCTTGGCATCCTGCGCGCCCTTGAACCTGTCATCGACGAGATTGTCGTGACGGAGAACGACTCTCCGCGTCGCCTCGATGTCGATGCTCTCGCGGCACTTGCCGTGGAGGTGTTCGGCGAAGAGCGGGTGACGGCCTGCCGGCGCCTGTCGGATGGGCTCGATGCCGGCATCAGGCTCGCAGAAGAGGCCGACACCTACGCCGCGTCGGGAGTGATCGTCACAGGCTCGGTTGTCACGGCGGGGCAGGCCAGAGCCATGCTCACGCGAGGTCAGCGATGAGGGCTCGTCCGTGAGAGTCCTAGGTGCGGCGGTTCTCTCTCTCGAGGCAATCGTCGTCATCCTCGCGATCCCCGTGGTGATCGTGGTCGGCACGGTGCCCGTACCGCCGTGGCTGGGCATCTCCGGGGGCGTCATCCTGGCGCTCGCGCTCATCGCGCTCGCTCGTTACGTCACCCGGCCGTGGGCGATACCCGTCGGCTGGGTCCTACAAGTGCTCGTGGTGCTCACCGGGTTGCTCGCACCTGCGATGTTCGTCGTCGGCGGCATCTTTGCACTGCTGTGGGGCATGGCGATCCGCCTCGGACGCCAGGTCGACGCGTCCCGCAGCGGCGGCTCCGCCGACCCGCCCACGGACATCCCCGGATAGGCTGCCGAGGCACATTCGCAGCCGAAGGAGTCTCCCTTGTCCCAGCGCACCCTCGTCCTCGTCAAGCCCGATGGCGTCGCCCGCGGCCTCGTGGGGGAGGTCCTCTCGCGCATCGAGCGCAAGGGCTTCCGCATCGTGGCCATGGAGCTGCGCACGATCCCTGTCGAGGTGGCTCAGGCCCACTACGCCGAGCACGCGGAGAAGCCCTTCTTCGGTGACCTGGTCGCCTTCATCACCTCCGGCCCGCTTCTCGCGGCCGTCATCGAGGGTCCGGAAGCCATCGCCTCGTGGCGGACGATGATGGGCGCCACCAATCCGGTCAACGCCGCTCCGGGAACCATCCGTGGTGACCTGGCGACGGAGACTCAGTACAACGTCACCCACGGCTCTGACTCTCCGGAGTCGGCCGCGCGGGAGATCGCACTCTTCTTCCCCGCGCTGGGCT
>CAYYZU010000346.1:0-2182 GCA_964476205.1 uncultured Actinomyces sp.
GGATCGCTACTACCGGTGGCTCACCTACCTCTTCCTCCCGCTGCAGTACGCCGGGTTCGCGTTCGCGTTTTGGTACATCGCGACGGGCGACCTGACCGTCATCGATCGCGTCGGACTCGCGGTGACCGTGGGATTCATCGGCGGCCTCGGCATCAACACCGCGCACGAGCTCGGCCACAAGAAGGAGAGCGTCGAGCGCTGGCTAGCAAAGATCGCGCTCGCGCAGTCGTTCTACGGCCACTTCTACATCGAGCACAACCGCGGCCACCACGTGCGCGTGGCAACTCCCGACGATCCGGCCAGTTCGCGCCTGGGGGAGAGCTTCTACCGATTCTGGCCGCGCACCGTGATGGGTTCCTTCGCCAGCGCGTGGCGCCTGGAGTCACGTCGCTATTCCCGGCGCGGCCAGCATCCCTTCCGCATCGGCAACGACGTCGTCAACGCCCTGCTCATGTCCGCCATCCTGTGGGCCGTCATGGTGATCTGGCTCGGGCCGGTGATCCTGCCCTATCTGGTCATTCAAGCCGTGGTCGGTTTCACGCTGCTCGAGGCCGTCAACTATCTCGAGCATTACGGCCTCCTGCGCCAGATCGTGGGTGTGCCTGGGAAGGAGCGCTACGAGCGCGTTGAGCCACGGCACAGCTGGAACTCCAACAACATCGCGACCAACGTCCTGCTCTACCACCTGCAGCGGCATAGCGATCATCACGCACACCCCACGCGTCGCTACCAGGCATTGCGGGATGAGAAGGACGCGCCTGCGCTGCCGACCGGCTACGCGGGCATGATCCTGCTCGCCCTCGTGCCGCCGATGTGGAACCGCGTGATGGACCCGCGCGTCGCCGCGCACTACGACGGTGACATGACCCTCGCAAACATTCAGCCGGCCAAGCGCGAGCGCATCCTGCGCAAATTCCCTCCCGCCCCCGCACGAGCGGAGACGGCCGTGGCGGAGCCGCTACCCGGCGCTGTGGCCGTGCTCACCGGGGGCACGATCGTTGCCGCGTGCCCCGGATGTGGCTACTCGTACGACGAGCGCCGCGGGGATCCACGCGAGGGCTTCCCGGCGGGCACTGCCTTCGCCTCGATCCCCGATGGATGGTGCTGTCCCGACTGCGGCGTGCGCGAGAAGGTCGACTTCCTCGTCACGCACGTGGAGTGACCGTGCCGGTCGCGCAGGTGGCGACAGGCGAGCGGATCTTGGCTGCCGCCGCGGAGATGACTGCAGAGTTGGGGTGGTCGGGCGTGACCATGGCCGCGCTCGCTGAGCGCGTGGGAGTCAGTCGCCAGACGGTCTACAACGAGTGGGGCTCGCGCGATCGCCTCGCGGAGGCGATGGTTCTCCGCGAGCTCGGCGCATTCCTCGATGAAGTCGACGGCGGCTTCGACTCGTATCCAGGTGACCTTGAGCCCGCGGTCGCCGATGCGATCGCTCGGGTGCTCCGCCTCGCGCGTGTCAATCCTCTGCTGCGCGCCATCGTGACGGCTACCCACGGCGCCGAGACTGAGCTCGTGCCGCTGCTCACGACACGTGCGGATGTGGTCATCGCGGTGGCGAGCGAGCGCGTCCGTGACCGCCTCGTTGCCTATCCCGGCGTACGCCGTCCGGCCGTCGATGTCACCGTCGACCTCCTCGTGCGCACGGTGCTCAGCCATGTCATGCAGCCATCCGCTGATCCCGAAGTCGTGCCGGCCGCGCTCGCGGCCGCGGTCACGCGTCTGCTCGAGGACTGAAGTGATGCTCAGGCGTGGATGACGGTGCCCTTGCGCAGGGGGAGCAGCGCGGGCAGTTGGAGAAGTGCAATCACGGTCAGGACCACATAGACGAGAGTCCATGAGCCGGCGGCGTCGAGGATTGCGCCGGCTACAGCTGGCCCGATGGCCGCGAGGAGGTAGGTGACGGCGAAGGCCATGGCGGTGAGACGGGAGGCCGACGGAGCGTCAGGGGAGAACTCACTGAGCATGGACAGCCCGATGGTGAAGCCGCCCGCGTTGGTGAAGCCGAAGAGGAAGAGCACGACGACGGTGAGGAACCCCGGCGTGAAGCCGAGGCTCAGCAGGCACAGGGCAGTGATCACGACTGTTGCAGCCCAGGCGATACGTCGACCCGGCAATCGCTGGGCCAGCCACGGCATGAGGAGCGCGGCGACGATCTGCGAGGCGGTGAAGAGACCGAAGAGCA
>CAYYZU010000347.1:0-2160 GCA_964476205.1 uncultured Actinomyces sp.
GCGAATCCGCGGTGCGGCTCCTGCTCGCACAGGCCCTCCTGGACGAGGGTGCGCAGGGCCTCGCGCAGTGTCGGCCGGCTCACCCCGAGGTCAGCGGCGAGGGCCACCTCTCGCAAGCGCTGGCCGGGTTGGAGATCACCGGAGATGATGGCCCTGCGGATCGCGTCGGCTGCCTCCTCGCGCCGGGTCCGGACATCAGGTCCGGAGCTCTGGGCGGCGGAGGTCATGACGGGAGCGTAGGTGAGGCCCAGGGACTAACTCAAGGATTTGTCTGACAATCCTTGACGGGTCAGGCATCAGGGCGTAGCCTCCAACCATCGAGATTGTCTGACAATCACGGAGCCAGGGAGTGCACATGCGCACGGTGATCATCGGCGGCGGGGTCCTCGGCCTCACCCTTGGCTATGAGCTGGCCCGACAAGGTGCCGAGGTCGAGATCGTCGATGCCCGTGAGCCTGGTCTGGGTGCCTCGGCTGTCAACGCCGGCTGGGTCGTGCCCAGCGAGGCCGCGCCCGTGCCCGGCCCGGGGCTGATCCTCAAGTCGATGAAGTGGATGGTCCGCAAGGACTCCCCGCTCTACATCAAGCCGTCCGTGCAGCCGGACCACGTGCGATTCATGCTGGGTATGTGGCGTCGCTGCAATGCGAGCGACTTTCGCGCGGGATTCGAAGCGCACCTCGCACTGGCGGAGTCGACGAATGACATCCTCGACGACTACACACGCGATGGCATCGTCTACGACTCCTATGCGCAGGGCCTGCTCATGGCCTTCCGTGACGCCGACAACATGCATCACCATGTGAACGGCCTCGACCTGCAGTCGGCCTACGGCCTCGATCCACAGGTGCTCGAGGGCGACGCAATCCATCAGGCAGAACCCGCGCTGCGCAACGGTCTCGCCGGCGGCATCTACTTCCCGCACGAGCGCCACCTTGACGCCGCATCGCTCACGCGTGGATTGCGCGCGCGCATCATCGAGCTCGGGGGCACGATCACCGTTTCCGCTCCGATCGACCGAGTCGAGCGTCTGGGCGATGCGATCGTCGCTGTGCGCAGCGGCGAGCGCCGCTTCACGGGCGATGCCTTTGTCGTGGCCGCCGGGGCCTGGACCGGACGCGTGACGGGCCTCTTCGGCGTACCGCTGCCGATCCGCCCGGGCAAGGGCTACTCCATCGACCTCACTCCTGCGCCGCTGGATTTGCGCACCGCCATCAATCTGTCGGATGCCAAGATCGCCATGACGCCGTACGACGGCCGGATGCGCCTGTCGGGCACGATGGAGTTCGCCGGCATGGACGAGGACGTCAACGTCACGCGCGTGAAGGCGATCCTGCGAGGACCGTCGGGCTACTTCGACAACTGGCAGGTCCCCGCGAGCGCACCGCAGGCCAAGGCCGGGATGCGCCCGATGACTCCCGACGGCATGCCGATCATCGGACTCCTGCCCGGCACGGCGAACGCCTACGTGTCGAGTGGCCACGGCATGCTCGGCGTCACCCTCGGCCCGGGCACCTCGCGTGCGCTTGCCGACGAGATCCTCGGCAGGGGCGTGCCACCGCGCCTGCTGCCCTTCAGTCCCACTCGATTCGCCCGGCGCGTGAAGCCCATGCCGGCCCTCACCCCCTCGGGAGTCCATGCATGAGCATCACCGGCATCTTGACAGCGCTCGTCACGCCGTTCCACGCAGATGGATCCATTGACGACGCGGGCATCCAGCGCCACGTCGATCGTCAGGTTGAGGCCGGCATCCATGGGCTCGTGCCACTGGGCACGACCGGTGAGTTCACGACCATGACTCACGAGGAGCGCAAGCACGTCACCGAGGCCGTGATCGAAGCGGCGGCCGGGCGCATCGGCGTCTTCCCGCACACGGGCGCGCAGTCGACCGCGGAGACCATCGAGCTGTCGGTGCATGCGCAAAGGGCTGGGGCGAAGGGCCTCATGATCGTGCCGCCCTACTACGACCCGCTGAGCATCCCCGCGCTGCACGCCCATCTCGCTGCCGTGGGCGAGGCCGTCGACATCCCGATCGTCTACTACAACGTCCCCGGGGCGACGGGCATCCGACTCGATGCGGAGCAGCTCGCTGCGCTGGGGAGCATCAGGAACGTCGACTACATCAAGGACACGAGCGGTGACTTCAGCACCGTGACCGCGATG
>CAYYZU010000348.1:0-2156 GCA_964476205.1 uncultured Actinomyces sp.
CCGCCACCAAGATGGCCTGTGAGCCCGCGCTGATGGAGCAGGACCAGGTCATCGCCGATGCGCTCGCCGCCAATCCGACGTGGCAACTTGCGGGCGAGACGTTGACGCTGACGGGTGGCGGCACGGTGATTGTGGGCGACAACCTGCTCATGGAGGTCACTCCGTAGTCGGCGTAACCTCGTCGCGAGCTAAGGGGAGGTGTGGTGATGGACGGCATCAGTCCGATCGCGCCCCCGCTCGCCGGTCCTGCCCTCTTTGACCAGGACTGGCGTTCGCTGTTCTTCCTGCACTGGGCAGTGGATCCCGGCGATGTCGCCCCCTTCATGCCGCGTGGTGTGCGTCCGGATGTCTTCGATGGGGCAACGTACGTCGGACTCGTGCCCTTCCGCATGGTCGACGCCGGTCTCGGCAGACGGCATCCGACGCCGTATCTCGGCACCTTCCTCGAATGCAATGTGCGGCTCTACTCCGTCGATGACGAGGGCCGGCACGGTGTCGTCTTCCGCAGCCTCGAGGCGACACGTTGGTTCACTGCGATGTCGGCGCGCTGGGGCTACCGCTTGCCGTACACCTGGGCGCGCATGCACGTGAAGCAGCGCCACGAGCGCTGGTGGTGGCGATCCGATCGTCGCTACCCCGCGGGCGGGGGCTCGCTACGGCTCACCGTCGATGTAGGCGAGCCGGTCGAGCCGACTGCGCTGGAGGTCTTCTACACGGCACGCTGGGGACTGCACTCGACGCTGGTCGGTCGCACTGTGTGGACGCCCAATGAGCATGAACCCTGGAAGTTGTACGCCGCGAAGATGATCGCGCTCGAGGAGGATCTGGTCGCGCGTGCGGGATTGCGCGTGCCGGGGCAGCCGACCGAGCGCGTGCTCTACTCCCCCGGAGTGCACACCACCTTCGGTCTGCCGGTGATTGTCGCGTGACTGTCCGGATGCCGACAGCAGCGACGCGACGTACCGTGACCGGGTGAACGAGACCGCAGTCGAGGCGACCCCCGCGCCCGGGCGCACCTGGGGTGGGTACGTCTGGCTCTATGCGCTCATCGGAGTGCTTGCTGCGGGCTTCGGTGTCGCCATTGGCACGCTCGTGGCCGCCCTCATCGACGCGGCGTACGCCCCGATCGAGGTGGTGGCGTCCACCGCCATCGACCTCCCGCCTCAGGCGGTGAAGGAATGGGCCACCTCCACCTTTGGCACCGCGTCGAAGTCGGTCGTAGTCGGCGTCGTCGTGGCGGCCGTCATCGCCATTGCAGCCTGGGCGGGTGCCGCTGCGCGCACGCGTCCCCGCTTCGGCATCCAGGTGATGCTGGTCGGGGGCGTGGTCGGCGCCGTCGCTGCGCTCCTTCGCCCCGTCGACGCGTTCCTCGCACCGCTGCCGTCGCTCGTCGCCGGCGTCGCGGCAGCGCTCGCACTGTGGTGGCTGCTCCGCATGGCTCGACCGACTCCTGATGCTCCATCGACCGCCTCGCCGTCCGCTCCGAAGGAGGTCAGTCGGCGCGGGGTGCTGCTCGGCATCGGTGGCGTGGTGGTCGTCGGTGGCGCCGCTCTCGCCTCCGCGCGCTGGCTCACCACGCGCGCGAGCGCCGTCGCTTCGCGCGTGGCCGCCGTACTCCCCAAGGCAGCGGAGCCACTCGCGCCGCTGCCGGCCAGCGTGCAGGCCCCCGTGCCCGGCATGACTCCCTTCATCACACCGAACGCCGACTTCTACCGCATCGACACCGCCGTCATCGTCCCCCAGGTGACGGCTGAGGAGTGGACGCTCAGCTTCGACGGCATGGTGCGTCGGCCCTTCGCGATCTCCTACGCCGAGCTTCTGGAGATGCCGATGGTCGAGCGAGATATCACCATCATGTGTGTATCCAATCCGATCGGCGGTGACCTCATCGGCACCGCGCGCTGGCTGGGCACCCCGCTGCTCCCGCTCCTCGAGCGCGCCGGCATCGAGCCGGGTGCCGATCAGCTCTTCAGCACCTCGGTCGATGGCTGGACCTGCAGCACTCCCCTCGACGGCTTGGCGGAGCGCGAGCCGCTGCTGGCCATCGGCATGAACGGCGAACCGCTGCCGATCGAGCACGGCTTCCCCGTGCGCATGATCATCCCGGGGCTCTACGGCTTCATCTCCGCCACCAAGTGGGTCACGCGCATCAGCGC
>CAYYZU010000349.1:0-2148 GCA_964476205.1 uncultured Actinomyces sp.
ACCGTGACAAAGACCCTCGCGCCAGCGGCTCCCGTGGTCGTCCCCGTGAGGCTCGTTGATACCTGAGTGAGCGCCTGCACGACATTGCCACTGCTTGGGCTGTAAGCCCAGACGAGACCGTGGTTAGGACCGGAGTCATCCACCGCGACTGCTTTGTAGAAACTATTGGCCCGAGGCAGGGATGGTCTGCCCGTCGCAAAGGTGGCACCCACGTAGACGCTGTCGTCCAGGTTCGCCTGCTTGATGACACCGAGGGTCCTAGAGACTTGGCCGCTCGCGGTGAAGAGCAGGCCGTTCGAATCATCGACGGCCAATCCATGTGCGGTTCCCACTGCAAATGGGCCGTCAAGCGTCCTTGCGAGCGAGTTCGCTCGCCCGTTGATCACCGCAATGTTGTTGGGGGTCAGGGAGTCCGCGACATAGACGGTGTCATCGTTATCGTCCACGGCAACGGACAGCGGCTGGTCGCCCACTCCGATGAAGCTGCCGAGGGCTAAAGTCCCTCCATTCCAGGCCCTCGTGGAGTCGTCGGCTCCATATGCCATCCACACCGAATCATCGATCTGGTCCACTGCCAGGCCATAGACGCCGCGCCCACCGACAGTCTGCGTGTCATCGCTGAGGGGTGTCCGGCCGGAGAAGTACGTGACGTATCCCGGCGTGGTTGCACGCGCTACGTACACCGTGTCATCCAGGCTGTCGACAGCAAGCATCACGGCACTGTCGACGGTGTCGTCCGTGACAGCTACGCCGGGTGATGACGCCGATCGAGACTGCACCTTGTTGAGGTTGCCGGTAGGGGGTACGGTCACCGTGTAGATCGTGTCGTCGTTCTGATCGACCGCCACAGCTGCGACTCCGGACACGGCGAACGAATCGTCCAGTGTGCCGGTCTTGCCGTTGATCACCGCCAATCTGCCCGACTTTGAGTTCACGACATACACGGTGTCGTCCACACTGTTGACAGCGATATCGATTGCCGAGCCAAAGGTGTCGTCGCCGGGGAGTGCCACCGTCTTGACGGCCGTCCACGTGGTTGTGTTGGTGACCGAACGCGGCTGGACGTTCGTCGAAGGGGCTCCGGACGCACCGGTGGCGGTGACGGTCACGAGGCCGGCGAGGGCGACGGAAGCGATCAAGGCGATGGCAAGCGAGCGGCGCGCGGTCATGACGGGACGCTAGGGGCGCCACCGACGCGCGGCTGGCCCGATAGTCGGTCTTTATCCAGTGGAAACGGGCAAAGCGGACCGATCCTTTAGCCACGGCAGGGCATCGGGGGCGCCGTCCAGACTCCCACCACCGGGGTCGTCCTCATCTGCGGGTACGCCGTCCTGCCGCACGATGTCATCCTCGGGATTCAGCGCATCGCGCACGATCAGGCCGGCGTACCAGAGCGTCGCGACGACGTGCACGAACGTGAAGAACGCGTACCACTGCGGGGTCATGCCCTTCGCGTCCTCGATGCCGTAACCGGCGAGGTACCACCAGATCGCGATGAAGTAGCTCACCTCAGCCGCCTGCCAGATAAGGAAGTCGCGCCACTTCGGCCGCGCGAGGGCGGCGAGCGGCACCAGCCAGATGACGAACTGCGGCGAGTAGACCTTGTTGGTCACCGCGAACGCCGCCACGACGAGGAACAGCATCGGGATGAGCCGAGGCCGCTTGGGCGCGAACAGGATGAGCGCCGCGATGCCCAGGCACAGCACGAGGAAGCTGCCCATCGCGACGGCGTTGAGCATGTCGGGGGGTACGCCGGGGACCCCCCACAGCGTGATCGCGTACCAAATGGAGCCCCAGTCCATGCCGCGCGTGCTGCTGAACTCGTAGAAGTGCCGCCATCCCTCGAGGTTGCCGACCATGAAGGGGAGGTTGACGACGAGCCACGCAGCGGCAGCGCCAAGCAGCAACTTTCCGAAGTCGCGCATGCGACCGGCGCGCAGGCAGAGCAGCAGCCACGGCCCGAGCAGGATGACGGGGAAGAACTTCGCTGCGATCGCCAGGCCGAGGACGACTCCGGCCCAGGCGGGCATGCGCCGCGCCCACAGCAGGATCGCGCCCATCGTGAGGCCGACGGGGATGAGGTCCCAGTTGATGAGGCCGGCCAGGATGATCGTCGGCGCGAGGGCGATCATCGCTGCATCCCACGGC
>CAYYZU010000350.1:0-2120 GCA_964476205.1 uncultured Actinomyces sp.
CTGGGCTTGAACCCCGCCGACATCGCGACGCGGCTGGCTGACCCGCTCCCGGACCCCGTGCTGCCGCCCTGGGCAACAGTGCTCCAGCACGCGATAACGAGACTGCCGAACCACGTCGTCATCACTGATGATGCGACCCATCCACTCGCCCCACTCCTAGATCCACTTCTTTTGGAAGCGCGCGCACGCATGGATGTCATCGCGCTCACGCCATCCGCTCGTGACGACGCAATCCAGCTGCTCGAAGCCGACCTCGTCATGCTCCTCACCACATGCACGGCAGATCGATGGCCCACATGGACACATGGGCTGACAGTCAATGCGGCAGCTGCTCTGTGGGGCGACTATCCCGCGCTCGCGCGGCTGGTGGGTACGACGATCATCGACTTCATAGAGCGAATGCACGATCTCGCCCGATGGTTCATCCGCGATCGCGAACGCATCGCGGAGACATTTGCCATCTCAACTCCGAGACTTGCCGGGATCGAGTCCAGCGGCGGCGACACGCATGAGGGATATGCGCGCGTCCTGCGCTGCCGGGTGCGCGATGCCGACGACCGCGAGCATCTCGTCTACTTCAAGCCGCGACGGCTTGACGGCGAGGTCGCCTGGCAGCGCGCTAGCGCCTTCCTGCACCGCCATGGCATCGCCACCGCGACACTTCCTCCACTCATCACGGCAGACGATCACGGCTGGGAGTTGCACGTCGAGCAGGAGCCGGCGCGGACTGAAGCCGACGTGCAGGCTGCCTACGCGCAGGCGGGCGCCACCGCGGCCCAACTCTTCGCTCTCGGCGGCAATGACCTGCACGGAGACAACCTCGTCTCGACATCTACGGGGCTGGTGCTCCTGGACGCCGAGACAGTCCTGTCACCGACGATCGGTAGCGAGGATGGCATCGAAGCGCGCAGCGCTCATCACGTGGACTGCATCCTCGATGGCTTCGTTCTGCCGCGCTGGATTCGCCTGCGCGACCACGCCGTCGACATCACCGCCCTCGCCCCCACCGACCCGGGAGCATTGCCCCTGGCGCAACGACTCGTCTGGCAACGCAGGAATGACGGCACGTGGCAGGTCGGACGCGAGGACGTCCCGGCGCTCGACAGGCAGGCGCGCATCCTGAGCCCGGACGGCGAGCCCACGCAGCCCTCGGCGTACGCGCGCATCATCCTCGACACCCTGTCCACATCACTTGATGCACTCGGGGCTGGCAGCACCGAAGCAGATATCGCACCCAACACTGAGGTGCGCGTGCTCGTGCGATCGACTTCGACCTACTGGCGCATCCTGCAAACTTCTCTGGAGCCGAGGCTGCTCACATCCGGCCTGCGCCGCTCACTGCATCTCGAGCACCTCGCCCGGGCCGTCCTCGACCGCGAAGACAGCACGCTGTCGCTCGCTCTCGTCGATGCTGAGCGCGAGGCCCTGGAGACCGGCGTGATCCCGCGCCTTACTGTCACGCCGGATGACCACGAGATCAGATACAACGATGTCGCGCTCCTCCCGCTGGCCGAGTCCGTGCGCGAACGCAGGGAGCGACGGCGGCTCGCGCTCCGCAATCCGCGCGCGCGCGACGATCAAATGGCCTTCGCACGCACATCTTTCGCCGTGACACTCCCTGGCATGCGTCGGGCGCTCATCGACGGGCGCGCCGCAGAGCCCGCGATGGCGTCAGTGCACGACACGACGGCGATCGCACCAGCAGTACGCCGACTCCGCGACATCGTCGTCGCCCTCGTCGGCATCCCTCAACAGCGCTTGCAGCACGGCGATGGCAGCGGCCCGACGGCCCAATTCGATCTGGGTGCGGGCCAGTTGAAGGCGGATGCGCCAGTCTCGCGTCGCACCGCCGATGGCGGGTGAAGCCGACTCATCACCCGCGCGGACCATCCGCCCGGTGGCGCCCAACTGCTCCACCGATCTCGCCATGTCCGCGGCCGCGCTGGACACCGTGACCACCTTGGGCTTGGAGCCCGCGTCCGCGAAGGACTTGAGGGACGCGCTGATGCCGGCGCTGTGGCTGACGTCGCGGAGCGGGAAGACGTTGGCGACGCGGTCGCAGCCGGGCAGGAGGCGGGGCGGGCCGCGCTGAAGACCCATGCTGTCCGCCAGAGGGCAGA